>JBGPNV010000048.1:0-12303 GCA_041487695.1 Thermoplasmata archaeon
ATCGAATGCCGCAACCGTGCGGATGGAGAATGTGACGGTTGACAATGTGTGGAACGGCATTATCGTGAGCTCGGGGACCGCGGCGACGCGGTACTTCGCGGACGTGCGGATTACCGACGCGGTGAACTACGGGATGCAGCTCTCGAACTCGGGTGCGACGCTCTACCACCTTTACGTGAACCTGCTCATCTCGTCGACGCTGTCGGTGACGGACTCCTATACGAATTACAGCTACGGCGGACCCGGGCAGGGCTACATTGAGTATGTCTCGTACCGCTACCGGTACCAGTACCTCACGGCAACGGGCCAGGGCGTGAGCGTTATCGGCGGCGCTCCTTGGGTCGATGGTGTGGAGGTCCACATGCCTGACGTGAGCCAGCGGATTGATGTTACGCTGCTAGGGGGGGAATTGATCTTCGAAGACTTCGCGTACTCGTACGGTTGCGGCGCGACGAATACGTACTACATCAACGTGAGTTACGATCGCTTCTACCCCTCTGTCAACATCTACGGGTTCTACAGCCAGAACGCGCTCTTCGCGCACTTCGCGGGTGTGCGCCCGCCGCCGGAGAACTTCTCGCTCGACATCCACTGGTCGTTCGGCGGGGGCTTCCATGAGGACCTCATCTACTACTCGAGCGCGCCAACCTGCGGCCGCCAGCCCCAGGTGTACGACTACCCCTACGAGGTCATCTACGGGTTCAACTACATCACTTTCTCAACGAACAACGTGATCGGCGTCTACATCGAGAACGGCGGGCTCTCGTCGCTGAACGGGCTGAACTACGCGATGGGCCGCGTGGGCGTCGGGTTCACGAGCGACTCCACCCTGGCGCAGACGTACATCGACTACTTCATGCAGTACTATGTGACGACCGCGCAGCCGCAGCTCTATTCGCTGTGGTCGGTCGAGACGGTCACAACGGCGCTTGCCAACGCGACGATGCCGACGGACTTCTCGCTCACGAACTCCTACTTCTCGGGCGCGGGCGTGCGCGTGGACCGCAATTTCAACTACAACGCGCCGGCGGCGCCAGGTGGTGCAAACGACACGGTGTTTAGAGGCACAGTCCTCGTGGATAATGTGACTGTGGTGGGGGCTACCGGGACGGGGATTGGCATCCGCGTGTATGGCTATGCGTCGTCGACCTTCAACCGGTTTGACTACCGGGCCTTCGTCCAGAATTCGACGATCGCTGCGAGCCGTGCCCTTTCCATGAGCTTGCTGAACCAGCCCTCCATCAATTCGAACTACACGGCGGTCATCACGCTCCGCAACAACAACATCAGCGGCGGGCTCTCGGTGGCCGGATCGAACTACAACGCCATTGTGGGGATCGACACGGGCGGGCACTCCACGTCCCTGTCTTCGGACTGGTACAAGGCGGACGTCCTCCTCGACCACAACACCTTCTCGAACTCGAAGGGCCCGCTCGTCGGCTGGGGCTACTCGAGCTACAAGTTTGGCGGCGGCGCCTCGCTCACCTTGACGAACAACACCTTCACGAACGTGAGCTACTACTGGAAGCCCATCGCCGGCGGCGGCCGGACGGCGGGCTCTTGGAACGACGCGTTCATCAAATTCTCGGGTGAGGTAATCACCATCGTCGGCAACACGTTCAGGGACTTCTCGTTCGTGTACGGGATGCTCGGGGGCCAGGAGGGCGCGAACCCCGCGAACGAGTACCTCGCCTTCGGGTACTGCGCGAGGTACCTATACCTCGGCTATGGCTGCAGCTGGCCGGCCAAGACGCCCACGATCACCGTCACGGACAACACGTTCCAGACGGTCGTGATGGAAGCGACGGGTGCCGAGTCGGCCTTTGTCCTCATCCCGGGCCGCGGGCACGCGACCTTCGACCGGAACGTGGTGAACGACTCGTCGGCGACCTTCGTGCACCTCTTCCTCAGCGACTACACGTACTACTCGTTCCCGGTGGAGGACCTCTCGGTTGAGATGTACCACAACACGATCTCGAACCAGACGATGAACCCCTTCGGCCTCTACACACACCCGTACAAGAACGGCAACGGCTACGACATGCGGGACAACGTGTACATGGACTCGAGTTCCTCCTTCGTCGAGTGGAAGCAGGGCTGGTACAGCAACATGGGCTACCCCGTGAACCAATACGGCGCGACCTTCACCTTGGAGAACAACCTGTTCTTCAACCTCTCGCTTGGCAACAACGGTGCCGTGCACTTGACCGGCCAGATGCGCATCGTCAACAACACGTTCGACGGCGTGAGCGGCTGGGCCATCATCGCGGAGAAGATGTCGAAGATCCCGGGCCTTTCGGGCAACACGGTCATCCGGTCGGCCAACGGTGTGTGGCTCTCGCCGGCCGTGCTCTCTGGCATCGTGCAGACGGTCACCTATACGGACCTCACGCTCGGTGTCTCGGGCACGGGCATCCGGATGGAGAACGGCAACCTCGTCATGCTCCGCGCGGACTTCGCCGACGCGACGACCGCGGTTGACATGAAGAACGGCTTTGCCGAGGTCTACTCCTCGCGCATCCGCGTGCTCTCGGGCCGCGTGCAGGGCGACGCGTCGATTTTCGTCTACAACAACCTCGGCTACCATGTCGACTGGGCCGACGCCTCCGGCGTCGACTCGGGCGTTGTCGTCAAGAACGCGCTCGTCGTCACCTCGACGCCGGACCACAGCATCCTGTCGTCGGGCCACACGGACAACCTCGGCCTCCTCGCGCCGAAGACGATTGAAGTCTGGAGCATGGTTTCGATCGGCACGACACAAATTTCGACCGTCGGACTGCCCTTGGCCGTCCTCGTGTTCTCGGGCGGCATCACGACCGTTGCCCAGATCCCGCAGCTTGCACCCGGCGAGGTGCCGGAGTTCTTCCAGGACTACGACGCCTACCCGATCCTGCTCGTCGACCCCGTCGTCCCGGGCATCTCGATTGGCAAGCCCCTTGCCGGCGAGGTCGTTGGGACCTCGGACGTTGTGGTGCAGGGCTACACCTTCGAGCGCGGCTCGGGGATTGCGACCCAGCGCGTGCGCATCGACGGCGGCGCGTGGATCAACATCGCGCCGGGCCAGTCGACCTGGACGGTCACGCTGCCGGGCATTGGCGAAGGCCGCCACGTGCTCGATGCGGAAGTCTCGGACATCGCGACGAACGCCTTTGCGCTGCAGATGGAGTTCTTCGTGGACATCACGCCGCCGGTGCTGACGCTGACCTCGCCGCTTGACGAGTCGACGCTCACGAACCACCAGGTGTTCGACATCCACGGGCACGTGGAGCCAGCGGCAAGCCGCGTGACGCTGAACGGCGTTGCGCTCGGCGTCACGAGCCAGGGCGACTTCTTCTACAACTATTCGCTCGCCGACGGCTTGAATGTCCTGCGCTTCTCGGCGACCGACGCGGCGGGCAACCAGGTCGTGCTCGGGCGCTCGATCGAGTTCGACCGTTACGCGCCGTTCCTGCAGGTCGACGGCCCGATCAACGGGCTGCTCACGAAGCTGCGCACGGTCGACGTGCGCGGCCGCAGTGAGCCCGACGCGCTCGTCACGGTGAACAACCGGCCGGCGTTCGTGAACCCGATCGACGGCTCGTTCCTGCTGCCGGCGGTCCTGCTCGACGACCTGTTTGACCAGACGGAGAACCTGCTCGTCATCAAGGCGATGGACCGCGCGGGCAATGTGCGGTTCGAGAACCGGTCGGTGATCGTGGACACGAAGGCGCCCGCGATCAACCTGGAGATCGAGGACGCGCTGCGCGCGAAGATCGAAGCGCACCAGCCGGTCTCGGTGACCTCGTTTGTCGTGCAGGGCACGACGGACTCGACGGACGCGAAGATCCGCATCGGCGGGCAGGACGTGCCGCTCACGGGGCTGTCGTTCTCGCGCCAGATGGTCCTCAGCGAGGGCTTGAACGTGATCCGGATCGAGTCGAGCGACCGCGCGGGCAACGAGCGGGTCGTGCTGCTGCAGGTCACGCGCGACACGGTGAAGCCCGTGCTCACGCTGGAGACCCCGGCGGAGCCGACGCTGCTCACGAACGAGTCGACGCTGGAGATCACGGGCTACACGGACTCGCCCGACGCGACGGTCTATGTCGTGTACACGGACTCGCGCGGGCTGCCGCAGCGCGACCCGGTGCTCACGGTGCCCGTGGGCGTGCCGGTGCAGTACCGGTTCGAGTACACGCTCGTGCTCAACCCGGACGGCAACGTCCACGTGGTCGATGTGCAGGCGCAGGATGTGGCGGGCAACTTCGACAGCGCGAGGTTCAGCTACACGGCGAAGGTGGGCAAGCCCTTCCTCGAGTTGACGGGCTTCAAGACGCGCACGACGGAGACGTTCGTGTGGGTGAACGGGACGACGGAGGCGGGGATCGACACGGTGCGGATCAATGGGCAGGACTTCGATGTGGTCGGCCAGTTCTTCGCGGTGCGGTGGAACCTGCCGATCCAGGACGGGAACTACAGCTTCTCGGTGTCGGTGCGCGACGCGGCGGGCAACGAGAACCTGTACCAGAACCGGACGGAAGTCCATGTCCCCGTGGTCGAGACGGCGGCGCCCTCGAGCGGCGGCGGGTTCCTCAGCAACTCCGCGGTGCAGGTCGGGATCGGCGCGGGCCTCTTTGGTGTGGCGCTCGCGGTGCTCGTGATGGCGGTCACGCGCCGGCGCGAAGTCGAGTAGGGTCTTTCAGAATTCCCGGGGGGCCTCCCGGCCCCCCGGCTTCTCCTTTTTTCCTGACTTGGCCACGCCCGGCGCCTGGCGCTAGGGCGCAGAGCCCCACGCATCGCCTTCATTATCGCAGGGCGCGATCTGAACCGGGGCGGCTCCTGTGTCGGCGACCTCTGGCCTCGAAAACCTTGCCAAGGACCAAGGGGCCCAGGCGTTCTGGGTCCGCCGGCTCGTGGCGGTGATCCTCGACGGGGCGATCGTCGCCTCGGCAGCCTTCGCCCTGTCGCTGGGGCCCCTCCCCTTACGCGTCTTCGAGCTCACCGCAGCAGCGGGCCTCCTGCTCTACCTCTACACGGTGGTCTTCGAGTACATCCGCGGCCAGACGGCCGGCAAATGGCTCATGGGGCTGCGCGTCGTCGGGGTGGGCTCCAAGGTGGACCTCTCACGCCTGCTCATCCGCGAGGTCTCCAAGGTGTTCGTGGTCGCGCTCGCCCTGGATGTCGGCGCAGGGCTGCTCGCCCAGCCGAGCGGCCGCCAGCGCTACCTTGAGGTGCTCTCGGACACGACGGAGGTCGTCGACCGGTAGGGGCACGCCGCTTACGGGCAGCCAGCAGTCCCTTGAGGGCGGGCGCCTAGAACTTATAACCCAGAACCCGAACGGGCCCGCGAGGAGGGTCGCGTCCGGCGTGGTCGAATGGGCCGTTCCCTACGAGCTTGGCGCAGGCCTTGCCGCTCTTGTCCTCGCGCTTGGCCTCGGGCTTGCCGTTACCCCGCGGATCCGGGGGACTCGGCTGTGGTTTCCCCTAGTCATGCTGTTCACAGGCGTGTCGATCTTTGCAGGCGCCGAGGCCGCCGCACAGGTGGCCGCGCTCCAAGGCCTTGCCGACCTCCAGGGCGAATTCGTCCGCGCGTCCTATATCGGCATCGGACTCGCCATCCCCTCACTCTTCCACCTGGCCGTGGTCTTCCCCCGGAATGTTTCCCGGGGGCGTGTGGCAAACGCGGTCAGTGCCGTCTATACAATTGGGCTCATTTTCGCGGCCCTCTCGCCCACGCGGCTGCTCGTCGCCTCGCCCGGCGAACTCGTGGGAAGCCAGGACGCGGTCTTTGGACCCCTCTATTGGCCCCTGCAAGGGTTCCTCATCGGCGCCGTCGTCGTCTCGCTGGGTTGGCAGGCCTACCTCACCGCCCGCGGCAGGCCCGCCGAGCGCAGGCCGGCCGCGGCTCTGGTGCTGATCATTGCCGCCCCCCTCGGACTTGGCGGCGCGGCGTCTTTGATGGGCCACGGGACGATTGGCCCCTTCGATTCGATCACCCTTTCCTTCACGGTCACAGTCGTCGTCCTGGCCTTCACCATCCTCACCGGGCGCTTGTCCCCGCCCTCCCACACCGCGTTCCGCGCTCTCGTCGACTCGATCGACGAAGCCGTCGTGATTGTGGATGGCCGGGGTCGGCCAGCATCGATGAACGCGCGGGCACGAGAAGTCCTCGGCCTTGGCGAGGCGCGCGAAGCGTGGGGCGGGGTTTCTCAGCTCTTTACGGAGGCCGGCCTTGGACCCGAGAAAGCCGAACTCCTGAACCGCACGGTGATGGCGGTCCTGCGCGGGCGGATGGACACCTTCGGCGGCAATTTTGAAGGGGTGGGGCCGGGGAAGCGGACTTGCAGCGTCCGCGTCCTGCCGTTTGGGCGGCGCGACACAGAGGACGAAGCGGAGGCGGCGCTCATTATGCTGCGCGACGAGACGGACCGCCTGGGGCTCGAAGCGGCCACGACAAAGTCGCGCGACATCCTTGACCTCGTGATCCGGATGCTCGGCCACGACCTCAAGGCCCCGCTCACGGTAATCCAGGGCTACATCGACCTCGACCGGGTGCGCCTTGGCGGTGCGGATGCAGGCGCGCAGGTCCCGGCCGTCCGCGGCGACCTGGAGAAGATGTGGCAGGCGATCGTGGGCATGCAGCTTGTCATGGGCAACGCCCGTTCGCTCTCGCGGCTGGCCGCCGTCGGCGACGACGGGCCTTCGCTTGTGGACCTCGACTTCACGCGCATGGTGCGCCAGACCATCGACCTGCTCCGGCCCCTTGCCCAGACGAAGCAGATCACGGTCGAGGCGACCGTGGCCGAAGGGGTCTTGACCCGCACGGCCCCGGGGTTCGACTCGGTCCCCCGGAACTTGCTAGACAATGCGATCAAGTACTCACCCCCGGGGGGCAGGATTACCGTGGCGCTGTCCGCCGAGGGGGACCGCGCGCGGCTCACCGTTTCCGACACCGGGGAGGGCATCCCCCCCGAGAAGGTCGACAGGCTCTTCCGGAAGTTTGAGCGCCTTGGCGCGGAAAAGGGCGCGCAGGAGGGCCATGGACTTGGCCTGTCGATTGTCGCAAAGCTCGTGGAGCTTTCGGCTGGCACGGTCCACGTTGAGGACCGGACGGACGGGCGGCCGGGCGCCGTTTTCCGGGTCGAAGTCCCGCTTGCCCAGGCGCCTATGTAGGCACTGCCGAAGGCACCTTCGGCCTACTTCATCGTCTCAAGCTGGCTCATGATCCAATAGAGCTGGGGCCGACCGTGGAGCGGGATATTCGGGTCGTTGACCATCTTGTCGAGGTTGGAGATTGCCATCGCCGCCCGCACATCCATCTGTTTCTTCTCGTCGAGGAGGAAGTCCTTGGACTCTTTGGCCATTCGGCGGATGTTGCGGGGGATCGAGGTGTCCTTGTTGATCTCCTCAAGTTGGAAGCAGATTTGCTTCATGCGGTTCTCGAGTTCTGCGTCCAACCAGCTTGCCCCCGTTGGTCAAGGCGCGGGCATCTGGATCGGGCTATTTAAGCCTCGACGTGTGCCAGCGCGCGAGAAAAGGGGTTTCCCCGCGCCAGAGAAGTCAGGCGGAGGCAGGCAGGACGCCCTCTTCCTTGAGCAGCCCCTTGATGCGCTTGTCCGTGAGCATCTTGCGGCGAGTGGACTCGAGGAGCTGCCGCATGGGGGGCGAGACGCCGGGGTCCCAGCGTAGCTCTTCCATGTCATCGAGGATGAGGGTGGCGACCTTGGCCGCGCGTTTGCGAAGCGCCTGGGATTCCTCGGTCGAGCGGCCTTTCCCGCTCTCGCTGAAAACCTCGGCCATGAGGCGGGAGAACTCCAGGGCAAGCGGAGGCAGGGTCCTGAGGCGCGCGCTGCGGCGCTTCTCGCCAGTGGTCTTGCGAAGTCGCAAAGGGAGCCGCCGGGGGGGTCTTGGCTAGCACGTATAAGAGGCTCGCGGGGCGGCCCACGAAGGCGGGAGGCGAGTCGTCCGCCCTCAGCCGTCATGTCTCTCGGCTCGGGCACCGGCCGCCAGGTTGCGCTCGACGACCTCGAGGAGCTGCCAGGCGCGCTCCGTCTTGGTGCGGACGTCTGCCCCGCCCATCCGGAGTTCCGTAATGCGCCGGAGGAGCTCCTCGCGCCTGGGGATGGCGAGGGCCCGGTTGGCGAGGCGCCCTTCAATCTCCCGGAGGATGTTTTCGAGGGCCTGCTGGCGGAGCTTCTCGCTCACGAGGTTGCGCGGGGGGGCGCCAGGAAGGGGCGGAGGCGCCTCCCTGATGGCGCTTTGAGGACCCTGCCAGCCGAGGGCGCGCAAGCGTGCAAGGAGCCTCTCCTCCTCCGGGGCGACCTCGCCGCCGCCGACCTCGACGGCGAGTTCGACAAGCCCCCCAACCTGGGGCGCGCCGGGCTCGAGGCGCGCGGCCGCGAACTCGGCGGCCAACCGGCACGCGGCTCGGGCGGGGGCGGGCAGAGAGGCGTTGTCCGACAGGACGAAGAGCGACCAAACGGCGCTCTCGAAGCGACGGATGTCGTGGGCGCTCTCCGAGGCGCCGCGTACGGGCATACGGAGCCTCACTTCTTCAGGGCGGCGTTCCAGTCGTCGAGGAACCGCCTCAGGCCGATGTCCGTGAGCGGGTGGTTTGGCAGCTTCTTGAACACCTCGTAGGGGACGGTGGAGATGTGGGCGCCCGCTACCGCGGCCTCGACGACGTGGTTGGGGTCGCGCACGGACGCGACGAGGACCTCGGTCTTGTAGCCGTAGTTGCGGTAGATTGTGACGATCGTGCGGATGACCTCCATCCCCACCTGTGAGCTGTCGTCGAGGCGTCCGATGAATGGCGAGACGATCGACGCGCCGGCCTTGGCGGCGAGGAGCGCCTGGTTGGGCTGGAAGATGAGCGTCACATTCGTCTTGATGCCCTGCTTGGAGATTGTAGACAGGGCTTTCAGCCCCTCCGTGGTCATGGGCAGCTTCACGTAGACGTTCTTGTGCCAGGCGGCGTACACCTGCGCCTCCTTCACCATCGAGGGCGCGTCGGTGGCGATGACCTCGGCGGAAATGGGGCCCTCGACGATGCTGCAGATCTCGAGGATGGTCTCCTTGAAGTCGCGGCCTTCCTTGGCGACGAGGGTGGGGTTCGTGGTCACCCCGTCGAGGACGCCCCAGGAAGCGATCTCGCGGATGTGGGCAAGGTTTGCCGAATCGAGGAAGAGCTTCACGCGGGGACCCCGCTTCCAGAGGCGGCTAGGGGGCTAAAAAGGTTTGAGCGTGGGGGCGCCAGGGGTTTCCCCGGGGTTCCACCCTCGCCCGCCGTCTTTTATGCGTTTCGACGCGCTCCGACATGGGGGCGCCGCCCCTGAGAAAACCTCCCTCCGTCCCCCTCGATGGGGGGTCTTTCAAAGCGCGAAGCTCTCGACCATCGGCCGCAGCGGCTTCGCCTTCTCGATGACCGCCATGAGCGTCGACGAGCGCTTGATCCGCGCGACGACGTCGTGCCTGGCCGCCTGGAGTGCCCCCGAAAGGATCTCCTTCTGCGTGAGCCCGTAGTGTTCAAGGAGCTCCGGGATCTCGCCCGAGCGCCCGAACACGTCCTGCGTGCCCACGCGCGCGACCCTCACGGGGTGCGTCTCGCAGGCGACTTCCGCGACCGCGGACCCGAGGCCGCCGTAGACGGAGTGCTCCTCAGCCGTGACAATCCCCCCGGTCTCGACCGCCGCGCGTTCGATGGCCTCCTTGTCGAGCGGCTTCACGGTGTGGACATTGAGGACGCGCGCCTCGATCCCTTCGTGGCGCAGGAGGTCGGCCGCGTCGAGGGCCGCCGGCACCATCTGGCCGTTCGCGCAGATCGTGAGGTCCGTGCCGCCCATGAGCTCGACAGCCTCGCCCAGGCGGAACTTGTAGTCGTCCGGCAGGATCGTCGGGACTTCGCTGCGGCCCACGCGGATGTAGTAGGGGCCGTCGTCGTGCACGGCGTGGCGCAGCGCGAGCTTCGTCTCGATCTCGTCGACGGGGACGACGACGCGGAAGTTCGGGAGCCCCCGCATGAGCGAGACATCCTCGAGCATCTGGTGCGTGGCGCCGTCGCCGCCGACGGTAACGCCCGCGTGGCTCGCGAAGATCTTCACATTGAGGCGCGGGTAGGCGACGGACTGGCGGATCACGTTGTAGGGCTGGGCGATCGCGAACACCGCGAAGGTCGAGGCGACGACGACCTTGCCGGTCGTGGCAAGCCCCGCGGACATCGCGATGAGGTTGTCCTCCGCGACCCCCGCGTTGAAGAACCGCGTCGGGAACTCCTTCTCGAATTTCTGCGTGCCCGACGAGGAGGACACGTCCGCGTTGAGGCAGACGAGGTTCGGCATCTCCTTGCCGAGCCTTACGAGCTCGTCGGCGGCCGCCTCGCGGCACCGGCGCATCTTCCATGTGCTCCGCGGCGTGAGCGCAACCGAGTAGACCACCTCAAACCCCCCCTCTAAGCCGGCCCCTTAGTCTCCGATGCTGCCCGCGTCGATCTCGATGAGCGCTTTGGCAAGCTGTTCCGTGGTCGGCGGCTTCCCGTGGAACGCTGGGTTGTTTTCCATGAAGGAGACGCCCTTGCCCTTCACGGTCTTCGCGATGATCATGACGGGCTTGCCGTTCTCCCGGTGCTTGAGGGCCGGCAGGATCTCCGGGTAGCGGTGGCCGTCGACCTCGATGACGTGCCACCCGAAGGCCGTCCACTTCGCTTTGAGGTCGCGGTGGGCCATCACCTGCTCGGTCCAGCCGTCCATCTGAATTCCGTTGCGGTCGAGGATGCAGGTGAGGTTGTCGAGCTTGTAGTGCGCGGCGGCTTGCGAGCCCTCCCATATCGCGCCCTCGTCGGCCTCCCCGTCGCCGATCATGACGAACACGTGGCCCGGCAAGCTGTCGAGGCGCAGGCCAAGGGCCATCCCGATCGCCGCGCCGAACCCCTGCCCGAGCGACCCTGTCGTCATCTCGACGCCGGGCGTGTAGCGCATGTGGCCGTGGCCCTGCAGGTGCGAGTCGATCTTGCGGAAGGTCTTCAGGTCGTCGTGCGGGAAGAAGCCCGCGTGCGAAAGGGTGGAGTAGAGGATGGGTGTGGCGTGGCCCTTCGAGAGGACAAACCGGTCGCGCTCCGGCCACTTCGGGTTCTTCGCGTCGTAGCGCAGGCCGCCGCCGAAGTAGAGGGAGACGAGGACCTCCGTGGCTGACATCGAGCCCCCGCAGTGGCCTGAGCCCGCGCCGTGCACCATCGTCACGATGTCGCGGCGCAGCTCGCGGGCCATCTCCTTGAGCTTGGCGACCTCGCTCTGGTCGGGCGGCGGGGAAAACGACAGCGTGTGTGCATCCTCCGGGCGTGCGCTAGGCCGAGACGACTTGCGCCCCGGTCTCCCAGGGGGTGCGGGCAATAAAAATGATTCTGTCGCCTTGACCACGACCGGGAGGCCGTCACTCGATTTTCCGCAGGAGGGAGATGAGCGGGCGGCGCGCGACCGAACGTGCAGGCGCGAGTGACCCTAGGGTGGCGAAGATGCCTGTCGCTGCGACCAGGACAAGGAGGACCTGCTTGGGCAGCTCATAGGCGAGGTCGATGGGCGAGAAGATGTTGAAGAAGAAGATGACGAAAAACGAGATGAGGACGCCCACGAGGACGCCGAGGAAGGCCGAGACAAACGCGATGGAGAGCCCCTCCATCAGGGTCGCCCCGAAAATGCCCCTGCGCCGCAGCCCCAGGGAACGCACGACGCCGATCTCGAAGGCGCGCTCCTTCACGGAGGCGTACAGGTTGACCGTGAGGGAGAAGACGGCGATGACAAGGAGGACGACGAGGATGACTTCGGAAACGAACGACAAGAAGGCGATGAACGTCTGGGCCTCGTCCACGACTTCGTCGCGGGAGACCGGGGAGAAGTCCACGAAGAGGCCGTAGAAGTCCTGGAAGTCGTGGGCGATGCGGGCCGTATCGGCGCCCGGGGACGCCTCCATGTAGATGTTGGAGTACCGGACCGTGGACGCGTTCTTCTCCGAAAATTCGAGGTAGCGGTCCCACGAAACGAAGAGGCCCGGGTTGGCGCCGAAGGTAAACTGGTCCTGGAACGTCTCGAGGAAGCCTGGCAGCGACCGCAGGATGAGGGCGACCTCAAAGAATTCTCGGTGGGCGCCGCGCTCGACCGCGACCGAGTCGCCCACGTGGACTTTGAGGTTCTGCGCGGTTACCGCCGACAGGACAACGGAGTGGTTGTCGAGGTTCCCGAGGACGGCGATGTCCCCCTCGACGACATCGCGGGGGCCGTGGAAGATGACACGCGTGAGGTTGGGGTCGAGCCCGATGACCTCGACGTTTGACCCGAG
>JBGPNV010000049.1:0-12236 GCA_041487695.1 Thermoplasmata archaeon
CTGCTGCTCGACATCGACGCGGACACCTTGCTTGTGGGGGTTGTCGACACAACGGCCGAGGGTCACGGCGCCGCGGCCGAGGCGCTCCAAGAGGCGCGCGCGCGGCTCCGGCGCGTCGGGTGAGCGCTTGCGTCTTCACTCGTAGAAGCGGTTGTACCACCAGAGGCCGACCGACACAGCGAGGATCACGGCCAGGGTGCCGAAGAGGAAGGCCTGCATCGCGTTGCCCTGCCCGGCTGTGGCTG
This sequence comes from Thermoplasmata archaeon, assembly GCA_041487695.1. Lineage (GTDB taxonomy): Archaea > Thermoplasmatota > DTKX01 > DTKX01 > DATEUP01 > DATEUP01. The sequence goes on from JBGPNV010000049.1 coordinate 246, forward strand.
CGGCGGGCCCCAAGTTGACCTGGAAGAACTGCACGTTGTTGTCCTCAAAGGCGTCGCCGTGGATGTGCAGGGGGTCGACGACGACTTTCACCGTATAGAGCGCGGGGTCTGACCACGTCACGTCCCACGTCACGCCGGCATCGCCCTTGCCTTTCGCGTCGATCGCGGCAAGCGAGGCGTTGCCGATCGGCTGGAAGGCGGCGTCCCCCGGGCCCTTCGCGAAGAATGCGACCGTCACATCGCGCACGGACACATTCGCGTCGTTGGCCACAGTCACATTCACGGGCAGGACGCGCTGCGCGCGCATCTGGATGTCCTTCTTGGCGATTTGGTAGAACTCCCGCGCCGCGTGCGTCGACCGGTTGCCCTCCCCCACATAGCCGAGGACGTACATCGTGACGTTCGAGGTCCGGTTGGCCGGGAGCAGGGTGAGGTTCATCGTGCGGCTGCCGTTCAGGTTCTTCGTGTAGGCCATCGAACCGGTTCGCTCCGCGCTCGCGTCGGGCTGGATCACGACATCCGAGGTGCTCCCGTTGAGGACGACCGCAATCGTCGTGTAGTTCTCGGTGAAGCCCGCGACCCCGTCAACGCGGACCCTGAACTGTTCCGCGAAGCTCCCTGTAAGCCGCGAGGGGCCGTCGATCGTGACCTGGACCGCGTCGCTCTGCGTGACCGTGCAGTTCGTCCAGGCGCAGGCCGTGAGGCCCTCGAGCTTCAGGCGGAATTCGCTCGCGATCGAAATATTGAACGCGGGGTCGCCTGCCGTCGATGCGACCTGGCCGGGGTCGAAGGACGAGGCGGCGGGGGCAAGCACGATGGCGAAGGTGAGCTGGAGCAGCACGGCAAGGAGGGCGCCGTGCGCGACGGTGCGCCTCGGGGCGCGCCGGACGAGCTTCATGGCGCGCGCCTCCGGTGGCGCCTCGAAAGGCCAAGCAGGAGGACGAGCGCGGCAACGGCCGCGGCACCCTCGAAGCCCGGGGTCGTGAGCGAGCGGTTCTCCACGAGGTTCCCGCGGCCGGCTTCTTCCACGCGCGTGGCGTTTGCCTCGCCGCCGAGGCGCAGGTCCGCGTACGCGACCTTGAGGGTCGCCTGCCCGAAGGTCGTGTTGTTCGCATCGGCCAGCGACCGGACATCCACGAGGAAGGGCCATCCCTGCTGGGCGGCCGGCGCCGCGGCGTCGCGCTGGAGCGCCACGAGCACACGCTCCGTGCGGAAAGGTTGGAGCTCGAGCCCGTTGCCCGGCGCGCCCCGGTCAAGGGTGACAAAGTAGCCCGGGGGCAGCCCGCTTACCTTGACCTCGACTTTGTCGACACCGTTGCCCTTGTTCTCGATGGCCACGAAGTAGTTCGTCTGGCTGCCGATGTCGGCCGGCGCGTCGACGTCCTGGCGCACGTCGATGCCCCAGTCCTGCCTCGTCGTTAGGTTGAACTGGACGAAGCCCGCGTCGCCCGTCGCGTTGCGCGCGGCCGCCTTGAGCTGGAGCACGTTTACGCCTGCGCGCGTCTGGTTCGACGTGTTGATGAGGACCGTGAAGCTCTTCGACTCCCCGATCTCGAGCGTCAGGTTGTCGACGGACATGTTGTACGTCCAGGCGCTCGGCACCTGGCCCGTGCCAGGCTGGATGTCGAATGTCGCACTGTCCGTGCCGGTGTTTGTCATTGTGGCGTTGTACGTGAAGTTCGCGCCCTCCGGCAGCGGCACGGTGGACTCCGCGTAGTCAAACTTGACGGCGTAGCGGTGGACTTTCGTGAAGTTCATCGGGCGCGCCTGGTCGCGGTAATCGACGGTGAGCGTGGCCGCCGCCGTGTAGTTCATCGACACGCCGAATTCCTGGGTCTCGACGGTGGCATTGACCGCGAAAGTGCCGTCGGGCAGGGTCAAGGCGTACCTGCCGGCCGGCTGAGCGAACTCAAAGAAAATGCCTCCGGCGTTCAAGGTATACTTCGTCGCCGCGACGGGCAGGATCGACCCCGTCGTGTTGTTGAGCGCCGTGCCTCCCGAAACGGTAAACGCCGGCCGCAGCGAGACGTTGGCCCAGGAGAAGCCGCCGACCGGGTCGACCGTCACCTCGGCAAGGCCCGCGACCGCCGAGCCGTTTGCCATGCCCTCAGCGAAGAGGTTGTAGGCGCCCGGTTTCAGCGTGATGTTGTAGCGACCGTCAGAGCCCACGGTGAGGTCGCGGACGTCGCTCAGGTTCGTCGCATTGAAGAGTTTGAGCGAGCCCACCTGGAACCCGGACTCGAAAGCGTTCATCCGGCCATTCCGGTTGAGGTCGAGGAAGGTGAAGCCCGTGAGGTCCACATCGTGCGCGGTGAGCTTCAGGTCCATCTTGAAGCCCGCCGCGGGCGGCTGCTCCGTCACGGCGAAGCGCCAGCTCGCGTTCGCCGAATCGAACCCGGAGTGGTCGACCGTCACGGTGTAGTTTCCAAGCGGCAAGAACACCTCGTACCCTCCCGTCGAGGGCGCGGCGATCCGCTCGACCACCCGCAGGGGGTCCAGGGCATCCCGGAACTCGATGAAGGCGCCCACAGGCTCCTCGCGGTTGCCCGGCGTGTAGATGCCGTCGGCGTTCCTATCGTAGTAGAAGGCGCCCGTCACCTGAAGGCGCCGGGGCAGCGGGAGCTTGAAAAGGGGGTTGGCCGCGTCGAACGTGAAATTGCCCGACGCGCGGTAGAGCACATTGGCAAAGGCGGTGGCAATGTTCGGGTCGACGTTCTCCGACCGGCGCTGCTCGACGGTGTACGCGTAGGTGCGGCCTGGCAGGAGCTGGAAAGTCACGTTCGAGAAAGTGAAGGAACCCGTCTCGCTCGTCACGTTCGTTACCGTGACCGAGGGGCCCGTGATCGGGTCGGCCCCGTCGTCCTCGAGCCCGTTCTGGTCCTTGTCGTTGAACGCGTGGATGGTGAACGCGGTGACCGGGCGAAGCCGCACGAACCCGAGGTTGGCTTCCCGCGTGAGGTTCACGCTTTGGAAGGCCTTCACGAGCCCGGTCCCGAGGACATCGGCCGTGACTTCCATGGTGTACTCGCCGGAGGGGGCCATCCCGTCGAAGGAGCCGTCGGCCGCCGAGACCAGGGTGACCGGTGCGCCCACGCCTCGCAAGGTGAGGGTCGCCCCTGCGGGCCGCTCGGGGCCCACTTCGCAAGCGAGGTTCGAATTCTGGTCAAAGCAGGCGGTCCCTGCGAGGTGGGTAAGCTCGCGCAGCGAGAGGTTTTGCACCACCGCGTCGCCGGATGGCAGGTACAGGGGGTGGAAGAGGGCGCTCGAGGCGCTCGCGTTGTAGGCCTCGTACCTGTGCGCGTCAGGCGCCACGCCGCGGTCCACGCTGAGGTTGAAGCTGTAGTGGCCGACCGCCAAGAGGACGGCGTAGTCGCCGGTCGCATTCGTGAGGGCCGTGGCGTTCGTGCCGTTGAAGTAGGGGCCCGCGCCAGCGTCGGCGGTGAAGTTGAGCGCTACGCCGGCGAAGCCCTCGGCGTCCGAGATCACCCCGTCCCCGTTGCGGTCGAAGCCGATTCGCCCCTCGACCTTGAGGGGCGCGGGTTCGAGGTACATGTCGAGCGTGTTGTTTGCCGGGTCCGACCCGTTGAGCGCCCTGGAACTCGCGTTCGTGAGGTAGCCCGGAGCGCTCACGGAAAGCGTCCAGTTGCCGTCGTCGAGCCAGGTCGTGTAGTCGCCTGCGCCCGTGGCAGCCTGCGTGACGTTGAAGCCGCCCCGGGTGAACGTGAGGTTTGCCCCGGCGATGAGTTCGGGCGAGGCCAGCGTCCCGGACAGGTCCGCGTCAAACCCGACGCTGCCCGAGATCCTCGTGCCGTTTGCGAGCGGGATGTCGAGCTTGTCCGTCGTTGGCGAGACCGCCACCTCGAGGAAGGCGACCTGCGCGCGGTCGAGGCCGGTCTGCGAGACCACGGCCTGCACGTCGTACGTGTCGGCGGGGAGGACCGCGTCAAAGGTGCCGTCCGACCGGATAAGCACGCGCGTGAGCGCGCCCGAGGACGCTGCGCGGAGCATGATTTCCGCGGAGGGGAAGAGGGGCTCCAGGGTCGTGTTGTTGCTGCGCTCGAAGTTGCCGTCCGCGTCGCGGTAGACCGAGCCGTTTACGTGGGCGGCCCGCGTGAGGCGCAACGTCCAATTCGCGCCTTCCACGGCGGTGACGGCCAGAGAGCCGCCGAAGAGCCCGCCCGTGCCGTCGCTGTAGACGGCCCGAAGCGCATAGGGCCCTGGCGGGAACCTCGCGGAGCCCGTCCCAAGGGCGCCCAGTGTCGTGAGGTTGAAGTAGGTCCCGTTCTTCGATTGGGCTTCGACCGTGGCGTTGGCCGCTTCCTCGCCCGGCGTGAACGATCCGCTCCCGTCCAGGTCGAGGTAGGCCTGCAAAGAGACCCCGACGGTGTCGGCCGCCGTCACATTGAACGCCCTGGTCTCCCCCGCGCCAAGCGCGAAGGCCGCCGCAAAGGGCGTGGCGTTGGCAAGGGTGGAGCGCAGCGTGTAGTTGCCAGGCAGGAGGTTGGCAAAGAGGAAGGTCCCGCTCGACGCCGTGAGGTTCGTCGTGACCGCGCCGGTCGCGTTGTCTTGGAGGCCGAGTGTGGCATTGGCCCTTGCGCGCCCGAATTCGTCCGTCGCGTTGCCTGAAACCGAGCCCGGCTGCAGCGAGATGTCGTTTGCCGTGGTATGGTTCCCGTTGACGCGCACGTTCGTGAGGGCCTGCCACGTGTGGCCCTGCCAGCTCGCGGTCACATTGTACATGCCGGGCGCCATCCCCGTCATGTGGTAGAGCCCGTCGGCCGCCCCGTAGGCGAGGTACGTCGTGTTTGAGGCGGTCGAGTTGACTCGGAGGACCGCGCCCGAAAGCACCTCGTCGACGCCCGGGGTGTAGGCGCCCGCGCCTCCCTTGTCGAAGTATGCACGGCCGCCAAGCGCGCCGGGAAGCGCCAGGATGTCGCGGGCGATGTTGTAGTCCTTCACGCCGTCGCCGTCGAGGTCCTCGTCAAGGCGCATCGCCTGGTTGTCCGAGACGGGCACGCGGATGCGGCCGATCTCCACCTGCTCGCGCAGCTGGAAGGGGTCGGGGCTGCCGCCCACAGACGCGATCAACGTCGCGTTGCCGAAGGGGACGAGCGCGCTGAAGCGGCCGGCGCTGTCCGAGAACGTATAGCCGTGGGGCACGCCGGGCCACGAGGGGTTCGCGAGCTTCACGTCGTCGTAGACGGTCACGCGCGCGTTGGCGACCGGCGCGCCATCCGGCGTGACGATCGTCCCGTTCACCCAGGCGCCCGCGTAGTACTTCAGGTAAAAGACGCCCGTCCCGGTGTTTTCCCCGAGGCCCAGGAACTGGCGGTCCACGGTCACGTTCGTGTTGCCCTCGTAGCGGTCCGCCTCCTGGTCCGTGATGATCTTCCAGTCCTTCGAGTGGTTGGCGAGGTCCGTTGCGTTCGTGTTGAAGTAAACGGACCGCTGCACGAGCCGCCAGTGGCTCATGTTGAACCCCTGCATCGGCGCCTGGCCGGCGAGGCAACTCTGTTCTTGTCCCTGGGTGCAGGACGCGCGGATCCCCGGGAAGCCGTTGAACGCGCCGCCGGAAAGGTCGTGGGACGTGTAGCCGAGGTAGGCCCGCGTGAACATGGAATCGTAGAAGTGCTGCTTGTATTGGATTTGGGTGCTCTGGAGCGTCCGGTACTCCCGAGCGGTCATGTCGTCGCAGGGGATCGTGCGTCCGGTCGACAGCGTGCACATGATCTGGACGAAGTCGTTCTTGTCGTAGTCGGCGAGGATGATGGGCGCGTAGAAAATGCCCGTCTGGGAGGCGGAGAAGGGCATCATCCGCACGTCGACCGCGAAGTAACGCATCTCCAGCCCCGTCTCCTGCTTGATGTCCCGAATCCACCATATGCGGTCCGCCGGCGTGACCCGCTCGGAGATGAGCGCGCTCACCAGGATGTAGAACGAGTTGAGCTCCGAAATCGGCGGCGACCGCGGCATATACTTCACGGGGTTGTCCAGGATCTGCCGGGTGAACGCCAACGGGTTCGCCGCGTAGCGTTCGAATTCCGCGTACCCGTCCGCCCCAAGGTACTGGCGCGCGAGGTCGACGATCGCCGGGTTTCCCTTCACCGTCTGGAGGTACCGAGCCAGCATCAGGGAATTCGCGTCGTCTTCGCCCTGGGCCCCGATGAAGTTGCCCGCGAACTCGAAGCCGTTTTGGAAGTTGTCGGCTGCCGTCGGGTGCTCGCCGACGTGCATGGCCCAGTGGCCATAATCCCACCACGAGATGAAGCCGGGGCGCTGCTCTTCAGGCACCTGCCGGTCTTGCGAGGCGAGCCATTTCATGGCGACGGCCCAGTAGTCGTTCATGAACGAGGTCCCAAAGGCGCCCAAATACCAGAGCGACTGGCTGCTCGGGTTGAACGTCGATGGGGACGGCCGGAAGATGTGGATGTCGTTGAGCGGGGTCCAGCCGCCGATTGAGAAGGGGTCGGTGAGGTCCGGCATGAAATTGTAGATCGCCGTGTCCCACTGCTTCTTCGTCTCGAAGGGGATGCCGGCGTCGAGGCCCTGCATCACGTTGGGCATGAAGACCATGAAAGCGAGGAAGAAGGCCACGGCCCAGTGGACGACCGGCACGGTGCGCAGTTTCCGCCAACCCTGGAATTTGCGCCACCGCTCCTTGTACTTCTTCAGGGAGAACTGCGTCCTGTCGATGGCCCCCCAAAGCATCCAGCCCGCAAGGATCGCAAAGAGCGGCGTCGCGTTGTACATGAAGCGGACCGCGGTGAGGGCCATGTAAATCGCGGCGCCGGCCCATGCGAGCATCAAGACGTAGGCGTTCGACCACTTGCGGGGCACGCGCCACGCCATGACCGCAATCCCGCCCATGGCGAGGATCGAAGTCGCGTAGCCGAACGAGGCGACGAGCCTCGACACGTCGGGGGCCTGCGCCTCAGCAATCGTCGTGTAGAGCTTGTTGCGCGAGAAGTACCCTGCGCCCGAGAAGATCGTGTCGGCCACTTCGGGAGCGACCGCGCTAAGCACCAAGAAAGTCCCGCCGATGATGGCGCCCATCACAAGGAGCAAGAGCACCGAGGGGATGTTTCGCGTGGGGATGAAGAAGATCGTGACAAGCGCGGCGCCGGCCCATAGCAGGTAAAAGATGTCGTACCAGTGCATGAAATGCATGCCGTAGTAGTAGGGCAGCGTGAGGAGGATGACGAAGGTGAACGAGAACATCGTGAGGACGCCGAGGGCGAAGGGGTCCTCATGCCTGAACCAGCGCATCGCGATGACGGCGACAAAGTAGTACACGAGCAGGATCGCGTAGATGTAGGGGAACCCCTTCCAACCGAGCGCGCAGCCGGCCCACATCGTACTTGCAAGCGCGGTATACAGGAGCGCAATGCGGTGGTCCTTGAGGAATGCCTGGAAACCTCGAGTGACTGAACCGAGGTCTTTGTAGCTCGTCACGTACGGCTTGTTCTTCGTGTATTCCATCGCGCGGATGTAAAAGAAGAACCCGCACGCGATGAAGAACATCAGGAACCCGTCGTGGTCGGAGAAGCCGAGCACATTGCGCTCGATGTTCCCCGCCATTACCGCTATGAGGAACGCGCCTATGAGGCCGGCGCGCCGGCCGAACATCTCGCGGCCGACGAAGAAGACCGGGATGACGAGGAGGGACGACCATATCGCGCCGGCGAATTCGGTGCCCCACCATACGGCCGTATGGCCGTCCGGGGCAAAAGGTGTCAACAGATACCCGAAGAGAAGCATGGAAGTTTCGAAGCCCGGAGGGTTCGGGTTGGGGGCGCCGCCCGGGTAGTTCTGCAGGGGGTCCCAAGTGAGCCATGTGTGGGTCGTATCGAGGTGGTCGACGGCGCGCTTGTGGTAGTCCGGGTCGTTACCCGAGAGCAGCCAGTTGTCGCCGGTGAGGTAGTCGGCACGCGCCTCAGGCCAGTAGAAGTACGTGCGCAGTGCGAGAGCGAGGAGGAAGAACAGGATCACAAGGGCCGGCGTCCACCCTTTCCACCGCAAGACGCGGATGGTGCCGGCGCCCACGCGCCGCAGGATGGGTTGCGCCGCCCCGAGGGGACGCTCGCGTCGCCGCGGCGAAGGGGCGGGTTCGGTCTCCTCGTCCTCTCCTTCGGGCCCTTCTTGGTCGGAAGGGGTGCCCTTTTGGTCGCCTTCGTCCGTGCCCGGTCGGTCCGACCGCTCATCGTCTGGGCCCGTGACGTCGTTATCCGCCTCGGCGGCCCCGGAGGGCTCGTCTTGCGCGGGCTCGTCGCCCGACGATCGCCGCAGGAAGGACATTCGCGCACACCTCAGGGGTCAATCGTCCAAGAGCCGCAAGCCAAACGCGCGCGTGTCGCCATGCATTCCGGGGCTCTTTGGCCATGCAAAAGGGTATATGGGCAGCCTGGCCAGACCTCGGATTTGCGCGGGCAGACACTCTCCTATTTAAGAAGGTTTCTCCGCGGCAAAAACACGCGCGGCACGCTTGCTGGCTTATCCCCGAGTTCCGGCGAATTCATTCCAAAGGGGCGCGGCCCGCGGCGCTTCCCGCGAGCCCCCCGCGCCGCGGCCTTCAGAACCGGTTCTTGTCTTCGATGATCTTCGTAACCTGGAAGCGCCCGTCCGAGTGCAGCAACTGGAAGTAATTCGGGGAGTGGTTCGCGTTGCGGACCTTGACGGCGCGGATGCGCCTCTGGACGTTGATGTCGTCGAGCACGGCCATCCGAAGGTGCAGGATCGCGTCGGAGAGGAAGTCCTCGTCGTACTTGCCAAAGGCCTGCCCCCCGCGCTCTTGCTCCTGGATAAGGAAGGTGGTCGTGTCGTGGTCGCGAAGCCATTCGAAGAAGTGGAAGAGTTCGATGCGGGGCTTTTCGAAATTTGCCAGCAATTCGAGGACTGGAAGGGAGTCGAGGACGAGGATGTTGTAGTCCTGGGACTTCTTCAGGTTGTCCGCGTACATCTTGAAGACATGGAGCCACGAGTGGTCGCCAAGCATGGTGAGGTTCTTGCGGATGAGCGCGAGGTCGAGGACCGTCACCTTGTCCTCGACGACCGTCTGGTCCATGCCGAGGCTGCTCATGTGGTTGAGGAGCGAGTCACGTCCCTGTTCCAGCGAAATGTAGAGGCCCTTGCGGTCGTCGGTGAGTGCGTTGTGGTAGAGGATGTTGAAGGCGATCGAAGACTTCATGGTGCCTGGCTCCCCGACCACGAGGCATACGGACCCCTCGGGGATTCCGCCGCCAAGCTGTTCGTCGAAGCCGAGGATGTGGGTCTTGATCATCTGCACCATAAGGAACAACCGCGCCGCGTGGGGAAGCACGCTATGATTCCGCCATCAATACAAAAAGGTTGGGGGGTCGCTGTTGGCGTTGTTCGAGGAAGGCGGCCCCTCGCCTCGCGCGGCGCGCCGAAGGCAAAGCGCGCGGTGGGACACGAGGCACGCGCGGTTGCCAAAGAGTTAATAGGGCCTTTCCAACATCGCACGCTTGGCGCCATCTGGCTTTGCCCGCGACGCCCATCCCCTGATGGGTGCGCGGGGGGCTTTGACGGCCGGCCAGGCCTTGACCATGGGCGAAGCGGAGCGGCGCCCCTCGGAGGACGGGCGGCCCTTGCCGCGCGTGGAGGGCAAGCCGCAGCAACTGGGCGTCCTGGTCACACGCGACGCGGGAGGCGCGTACCGCCCCTTCCCGACGCTTTCCCACGACTTCGACCTCTCGACGGCCGTCCGGGAAGTCCGCGGGCTCTTGGAGTACCACATTACGATTTCGAACCGCGACCGCAGGCCCATTGAGCACCTCGTCGTGACGCCGGCGCTGCCGGAGGACCTCAAGCTCGCCGACGAACCCTCGAAGCGCGTGTCCAGCGTGCCAGCGGGCGAGTCGGTCACGCTGAAGTTCAAGCTCTCCGTGTCGGAGGAAGCCCGCACGGTCGGGATCAAGGGGCGCCCGCTGCCGGGCCTTGATTTTTCCGTCCAGACCTCGCTTCGCATCCGGAAGGGCAAGGCCAAGTACGACGTGACTCTGGAGAACCTCCACGAGTGGACGATCCGCAAGGTGCGCGTCGAGCCGAAGCTACCCTACGGCGTCGTGCCCATCGAGACGGAGCGGGTCATCGATGCCCTGGGGCCCCACGAGTCCCAGGTGTTCGCCTTCGACCTCATTTCGCAGGAAGAGGTCGACCGCAAGGTCCGCCACGAGAGCCGCCTCAAGGAGGCGGTTGCAAGCGTGGAGGAGCCGCCGCGCCTCACGGACCACCGCTTCCCGCGGGAGCACACGCAGGCCGAGGTCGACGAGGTCGTGCGGTGGCTGGAGGAGCTCCAGACCTTGAAGGAGGTCGGCGCGGCCGAGACCATGATGGAGGACCTCGTGGAGTTTGCGCCGCTCGAATACCCGCTCGAGATCTTGCGGCTTGCCGAAGCCCTTGAGGCCGGGCCCCTCGAAGAGCGCTTCACGCTCATCGACTTCGAGGCGGAGTTCAAGCCTCTGCCGCCCGCGCGCCCGACGCTCGTGCCGATGGAATTCGGCCAGGCCGAGGAGCAGGGCTTCATCCACATCGACGAGGACGAGTTCGCCTCGATCAAGCCCCTTGGCCTCGAACCAACGATCGCCGAGGAGATCGAGATCGAGCCCATGGAGATGGACCTGTAGCGCCCCGCCGATGGCAGCGGGCCCTCGGGGGGGCCCTACGAGGAGCCCGAAGCGGATGGAGCGGCCTAGGGACCTCTTTGACGAGGACTTCCTCGGCGAAACGCCGCAGCGGACGAAGGTCCGCACCCGGCACCAGAAGAAGATGGTCCGGCTGTCGGTGGAGCCAAGGGCCGCGCGCTTCGCCCACGTGGAGCTTGCAGGCGACGTTCGCCTCGAGGCGCCCGTGTTGGGGACGGAAGACCCGCTGAGGGTGGAGGCCGCCATGCGCGCGCTCTTCCCGGATGTCGTCTGCCAGGCGCGGGGCGAGGGGGGCCCCCTGCGGGCCCGGGCGGGCGGCCTTACGCGCCTTGCGGAGGTCATGCGACACGCGCGGATCCGAGACACCGCCCGCGAGTTCCTGAGAGGTTCGATCGGCCCCGACAGGGTTGTCCGCTTCCGCCTGAACAAGCAAGCGGCTTGCGCCGCGCGCGTGAATTTTGTGAAGGCCGGGACGGTCCTTGGCGAGCTTGAGGTCGAGATCGCGACGCCCCACCCCGAGTTCCTCGTGGAGGAGCTCACCTGGATCGAAGGCGAAAGCGACGAGCGCCTTTTCGGGACAAGGCTCCACACGCTGCCGCCCAAGGTCCGGAGAGGCGAGTAATCGGGGAGGCGTTCTTTCCGCGGGCGGCTTCGAGGCGCCAACCCTTTAAGGGGGGGCGGGCCGTAGCGGGGCGAGGGGCCGGCGCGAGTGGACGCGGAAGTCGACCGGGGTAGCTGCTACCTGGTGCGCACGCACGAGGCGGCCAAGCTCTTCGACCTCTTCAACCGGCTGCGACGGGGCGGCGCCTTTGGCGAGAAGGGGCTCGTGATCTCCAGGCAGCACCCCGACCGCCTGAAGGAGCGGTTCCAGACCGGTGAGGGGGACTATGTGTGGCTGACGACGAACAGCGTGGACGGGTACGTCTGCGCCGCGCCGACGGCGATTTCCCTGGTCCACATGCGGATCGTCGACTTCTTCAAGAGGCAGCCGAACGGCGTGGTCGCCCTGGACGGCGCGGAGTACCTCATCACGAACAACACGTTCGAGACCTTCCTGCGCTTCGTACACAGCGTCCACGACCGCGTCATGGTGACGCAGGGCCTGCTGCTCATCGCCGTGGACCCGCAGGCGATTGGCGAGCGGGAGCTCCACTTGCTTGCTAAAGAGTGCGCAGAGCTCGGCGGGGTTTAGCACCACCTTGGCGGTTTAGCCAGGCTTGAACCACGGCCAAAGCCTCTCCGCCTCCCTTTCCGCATGCGCCTTCGAGAGCCCCCTCTGCTCCTTCAACTGCAGGACCGCCGCGTCGAACAGGTACTGCCGGTGGACCTC
>JBGPNV010000050.1:0-12213 GCA_041487695.1 Thermoplasmata archaeon
ACAACGAGGAGCTGCTCAAGAAACTCCAAATCCCGCCCTCGAGGGAGCTTGAGGCGGCGCTCGAGGCGGAGTTCAACCAGAACGTCGAGGTCGGCTTGCAGCCGGATGCGATGCCCGCGCTCCAGGCCCTCAGGCGGACGGGTGTGAGCCTCGGGGTCATCTCGAACGCCACGTTCGGCGCAAAGCGCGACTTCGCACGCCTCAAGCTCGGCCCCCTCTTCCCCCAGGTCCTCATCTCCCAGGCGGTCCACGCGCGCAAGCCTGACCCGCACATTTTCCTCGTGGCGCTCTCGAAATTCGGCTGCGCGCCGCCCCGCGCGTGGATGGTCGGCGACGAGCCAGACTCGGACGTGAAGGGTGCGCGGGGAGTCGGGATGGTCCCCATCCTCATCGACCGGGAGGACCAGCACCTCGACTGCACGGCGACACGGATCGCCGACTTGCGGCAAGTCGTGGACCTCTACAACGGCTCGGGGTTTTGAGGCAGGGTGCCGCGCGCGAGGGCCGGGCCTTCGTGGTGCCTTCGCGACCCCCGGCCGGCCTTCGCCTGTGCCGACCAACTTGGAGAGGCGCAAACCCCCCTCGTGCGACAACTCTTATTCCTATGACGGCGTCCCAGGCTAGCAAGGCGCCGCGACTTGAAGGCGCGCGCACTACAAGGCGGAACGGCGGGGGCCGGTCGGCCTTCGCGGCACGCCGGCGCGGTGCACGCCCTTCCCCAACGAAGGCTGGGGGCGGCACGCGGGGGGTCTGGCATGGCGGGACAAATCAGCGGGTTCATGGACGAGAACTTCAAGCACTTCAACGCCGCGGCGCTCATGGACGCCTCGCGCGCCTACAAGCAGCTCCTCGACGGCGGCGGACGGATGTTCCTCGCCATGGCAGGGGCCATGAGCACCGGCGAGCTTGGCATTTCGCTTGCCGAAATGATCCGGCAGGGCAAGGTCCACGCGATTTCCTGCACGGGGGCCAACCTCGAGGAGGACCTCTTTAACCTCGTGGCCAACAGGCACTACGAGCGGATCCCGGAGTACCTCCAGCTTACGCCCAAGGACGAGGAGGCCCTGGCAGGCCGGGGCCTCAACCGGGTCACGGACACCTGCATCCCCGAAGAGGAGGCGATGCGCCGGCTGGAAAGCGCGCTCCTTCGGGTCTGGCAGAAGCACGAAAAAGCCGGCGACCGGCTGCTGCCGCACGAGTACATGTACGAGCTCATCCGGTCGGGCGCGCTCAAGAAGCACTACGAGATCGACCCGAAGAACAGCTGGCTGCTCGCCGCCGCGGAGAAGGACCTGCCGCTCTTCGTGCCCGGATGGGAAGACTCGACCCTCGGCAACATGTTCGTCTCCCAGCGGCGCAAACGCGGGATCCGGAGCCTCGACCTCGTGAAGGGGGGCCTCCATTACATGGACGCGCTGATCGACTGGTACCTGGAGACGTCGGCGGCCCACAAGGTCGGCTTCTTCCAGATCGGCGGCGGGATCGCGGGCGACTTCCCGATTTGCGTGGTCCCGCTGATCGGCCAGGACCTCCGAAAGCGTGTGAAGGCGTGGTCGTACTTCTGCCAGATTTCGGACTCGACGACGAGTTACGGGGGCTACTCCGGCGCGGTCCCCAACGAGAAGATCACGTGGGGAAAGCTCGAGGCGGACACGCCGCGCTTCATCATCGAGTCGGACGCGACGATTGTGGCGCCGCTCATCTTTGCCTATGTCCTTGGCCGTTAGCCGGTGAGCCCGGCGGCTTTGGCGAGCGCCACAACGCGCCCGCGGGCGTCCTCGTCGAACCAAGGGGGCGAGCCGGCTGGCGCGTTCTCGGCCATGTGGGCGGCGCTCCGCGTCGCCGGGATTGCCGCCGTGACGCGCGGGTCCGAGAGGATCCACTTGAGGAGGACATGGGGCCAAGTCTTGCAGCCGAACCGCTCGAATGCCTTGAGCGCGGGCGGGGGGGGCGGCGACCGGGTAAGGGCCCCTTGCTCGAACGGGAGCATGACGAGGACCCCGAGCCCCAGCTTCTTTGCGGCCGGCAGGACCTCGCGCTCGACCGTCCGCTCGCCGACCGAATAAGGCACTTGCACCGCGTCGAGGCGCCCCGACTCCATCCATGTCAGCAGCTCGCCAAAGGCCGAGGGCTGGTAGTGCGTGGCTCCGATGGCGCCGACCTTCCCGTCGCGCCGGGCCGCTTCGAGGATATCGAGGACTTTGGCGGTGAGCGAGAGGTTGTGGACCTGGTAGAGGTCCACGTGCCCGCCGAAGAAAGTGAGGGCGTCGCGGACCTGGCTGCGGGCCTGGTCCTCGCTCGTGGCCCAGACCTTGGTGGCGACCACCGCGTCTTCGCGCCGACCCATGAGGCACTCGGCGAGCACATGCTCGCTGTGGCCGTACATCGGCGAGGAGTCGAAGAGGTTCGAGCCGGCGTTCAGCGCCTCGTCGACGACCCGCCGGCAGGCGGCCTTCTCGCGCGGCGAGGTGACGTCGAAGACCTTCCAGGTGCCGAGGCCGACGGCGCCAAACGAGAGGCCGCTGCGACCAAAGGCGCGCCGTTCCATCGGGGAAGCGCCAACGCGGGCGGGGGGATAAGGCTCGCGGGCGCTTCCTCGGCGACCTGTGCGGCCAACCTGCGGCCGGGACCCGGCCCTCGGCAGGCCACCGACGGCAACGTTGAATTGGCGCCGTCCCTTCGTGGAGGACGAGGCCCCCCTCCATGGTGCGCTCCGCCAAGATCTTCGAGAAGGACCGTGCGACGCAGGAGTTTGAGGACACGGGCGTCGTGATCTTCGAGGACGGCCGGGTCGAGGGCGGCGACGAGACCCTGCAGGCGGCCTACAAGGAGCTGCTCCACATCAACCTCAAGCGCAACAACAGCTGGGGCCAGATCCTCAAGAACTTCTCGGACGGCTACAAGAAGGCCGTCGAGGTGCGCGACGCGCCCGCCGGGAAGCCCGCGCCCCCTGCGCAGGGGCCCCAGAGCCCGCCCAAGACCTAGTTCTTGAGCCGGGGCCCGCGGAGCACGCGGGGCGTGAGCAGCCACTTGAGTTCGCCGGCCGGCCGCCCGTGGAGGTTGTCCACTTCGAGGCAGGCGGCGGCGCCTTTCGCCATGGGGATCCTCGCGTCCTCGCTTCCCGCCACGATTGTCGAGACCATGAGAGAGATCGAGGGGTTGTGGCCGACGGCCACGACGCCGGCCACACCCTGGGCCTCCATGGGCTCAAGCACGGCGCGAAGCTGGCCCCAGTCTCCCTCGGGCAGGAGCGCGTTCGTCGCCACGATCTTCTCGTTGATGCCGAGCCGTTCGCGCAGGATTTCCGCGGTTTGCTCGGCGCGAAGATAGGGGCTCGAAACGAGGCGCAGGGGGTGCTCGAGCGCGCCGCGCAGGTGGTCGGCCACGAGAATGGCGTCGTCGCGGCCGCGGGTCGTGAGCGTGCGCTCGGCGTCGCTCTTGCCGAGTTTGTCTTCGGCTTCGCCGTGGCGGACGAGGAAGAGCCTCAAGCGGCCAGGGCAGGGGCGTCGACCAAAAAAGGCCTTTGCCGTGGGGAGGGGTGCCGCGCGGGGGCAAGGGCCGCGACCGGAAAGGTTAATCCTGCCGCGCCAGATCGAATGCGCGCGGCGCGAGTTGGGGATGGGCTGACAGCGCTTCCCCCGCAGACGGCCGGGAGCGTGGCTTGAGGCGTGGCGCAAGGGCCTTCGTCCTTCCACGAATGGCTGGAGGCGCTCGGTGCGTCCAAAGCGCCGCTCTCGGTCCGCGTCGACGTCCTGTACGCGCCCTCCCCCGACGAGCTCACGCTCGCGCGCCGGACGATCGGGCACGTGATGGCCGACGCCGACGTGCGTGGCCGGCTTGCCTCGTTCAAGGTCGAGCCGCTCGTCCGCGCCAGCGCGATCGTGCTGGAGGGAGCGCGCCAGGGGAAGTCGCCCAAGGCCCAGCGTGAGCTCGTTACTTCGGTCGTGGAGTTCCTCGATGTCCTCGACCGGGCCTTTGGCCCGACACCGAGCGTGCTCAACAACCGGGGCTTTGCCAAGAGCCTCACGGGCGACCTTTCGGGCGCGGACATCGACCTTGCCGGTGCAAGGCGGCTGGCCGCGACTTTCCTCGCGCCGCGCGTCAACGAGATTGCCGTCCTTCGCGCGAAGGGGGACTTTGCGAAGCTCGAGCGCGTGGGCGAGGACATCGGGCACAGCGACCCGCAGAACGCCGAGGCGCTGCGCGCTCTGCTCGACGCGAAGGTCGCGCTGCGCCGCCCCGCGGCCGACGTGCGGGCCGTCGGCGAGCGCCTCCACGCCGCGAAGGGTCCACGGCCGAACGACCTCCTGCTCCTCGGGAGCCTTGCCGCGGCGGAGTCGCAGAGCGAAGTGGCGGAAGGGTACCTGCGCGAGCTCACGGCCGCCGCACCCGAGCACATCGACGGCCACCTGCGCCTTGCGGCGGTCATGCTCGAGCAGGGGAAATTCGCTGAGGCGGTCGCGGTCTACGAGCACCTCACGGAGCTCGACGGACCGAAGCACGAGTACCTGCTCGCGATCGCCTTGATCTACGACCAGATGGACCGTGTGCAGGACGCGGCAACAGCGTTCGAATTCGCGCTGGACAACGCGTCGGCGCGCGACCAGGAGATCATCGAGCAGGCGTTCGAGGAGTTCAAGCATAGGCGCGGGGCGGGAGGGGCGCAGGCGCCCGCCAAGGCAACGGCACCCGCCGAGCCGCTGCCGTCCGGGCCCTTGATGCGGGAGGAGGAAGACCTCGCGGCGGCCGAGGGCACGAAAGGAGGGGCGAAGGCGTCCGTCGAGGTTGACCTCGACTTGGCGCACGACGAATTCGAGCCGAAGGCGATTGGCGACGCCGAGGTCTTTGGCGTGGGTGAAAAGGAGGTCCCGATCGAGGGCGAGAGCGGTGTGCCCGAATCCGCGGTGCCGCCGGGAGCAGGCGCCCCAGGACTGGCACCGCCCAAAGAACCCGCGCGAGAACGCGCGCCGTTCCCGCCCGCCGAAGAAGTCCCCGTGGAGAGCTTCGCGTTCGTCGGCGCGGCGGGAGAAACTCCGGCGCCGGCAGGGAGCGCCCCTTTGACGCCGGAGGCCGCCCAGGAGCCCGCCTCTCGGGGGCCACCTTCGCCCCTGCCCGTTGTGCCGCCCTTGGAGCCCCGGCCGCCCGAGGAGGAACGGCTGGCCGCCGCGCTCGAAGCGTCGACAGGCGGGATCGAATCGCCAGACGAGATCCTTGGGGCGGACGAGGGACCCGAGGCACCGCCGACGACAGCCGCTGAGGGGATGCCGAAGGCGCCGCCCCGCGCGCCGCCCGCGCCCGGAGGGACGATTTCGCCCGAGGATGAGGAGCGAGAATCCGAGGCCATCGTCCCTGCCGCCTCGGAGGAACTCGCGCGCCTGCCCGCGCCCACGCCGGCGCCCCCACCGGCCACGGAACCCGTGGTTAGCGCTCCCCCGCCCGACGCCCTCCCGGCCCGCCCGGAGCACGCCGTGCACACTCTCGCGCCGGTTGTGTCGTCCCCACCCCCCTCCGACAAGCACGAGGAGGATCTCCAGGCGGAACTCGATGCGCTCGAAGCGTCAAGTGCCCAGAGCCAGCCCGATGGGCCCGCCGAGCCGGAGCCGTTCAAGCGGCCCGCCTTCGATGTGGATGCGTTCATGGCCGCCCTCGAAGCGCAGACGAAGCCCGTGTTCGACCACCTCTACGACGGGATGATGGAAGCGCGCCGGAAGGACGGTTCCGAGGCCGCAGCGCCGGCCCCCACAAGCGCCTACGAATCGGCGCCGCCAACCGAGCGTCCCTCCGTCCAGGTGGCGCCAACGCCGGCCCTGCAAACGGAACCGGAGGCCGTGGCCTTACGGTTGGCCGAGGCGCCGGAGCCGCGGGAGGCCCCGACCCCGCCGCCCCCCGTTCCGGCGCTCTTCCACGAGGCGGCACGCCACGCGATTGCGGAAGCGGCCCACGAGAGGCCGCCCATCGACCCGACGCTCCTTGCCTCGGGCGAAGCGCAGTACAAGGCGGGTGACGACAAGGCGGCCGGCGTCTCGCTTGACGCCTACCTTGCCGGCGCGCCCGATGACGCAGTCGGTTGGCACCTTCGAGCCGAGGTTTTCGAACGCGCCGGCGACGAGCATGGCGCGATTCGCGCCTACTGGAATGCCGTGAAGTACGACCCCTCGATGAAGGAGGCTTGGAACAGCCTGGGCGTGCTCCTCCACATTGCCGGCCGGTTTGAGGAGGCGGCAAGCGCTTTCGAGTCGGCCGTGAAGGGCGCGCCCGACGACCGGCACCTGTGGCACAACCTCGGCTCGACGTACCACGAGCTTGGGCGGATGAACGACGCGATTGGCGCGTTCAACCGCGCGATAGCGGTCGACCCCTCCGACAAGGTTTCCTTCAACAACAAGGGGACGACGCTCTTCGAGATGTCCGACTACGAAGGCGCGCGCGCCTGCTTCGAGCGCGCCTGCGCGATCGACCCGAAGTTCGAGCAGGCGCTCAACAACCTGGGGCGGGCACTCGAGAAGCTCGACGACAGGGAAGGCGCGTTGAGGTCCTTCCAGGCAGCCCTTGAACTCAACGCCTCGTCGCGGACCGCGCTCAAGAACCTCGCGCGCGTCCTTCGGGAGCTTGGCCGGGGCAACGAGGCGTCGGCGGCCGAATCAAGGCTGAAGGCGCTCACGTGATGAGGCCGCGCGCCGCCGGTGCGATCCCGTTTTATCCAGGCGCCCGCATGGGCAAACCCCTTGAAGGCTGGCGTGCCCCGTCGATGATCCGCTCGGACCTCCCCATTGCGCGTGGCGGAGCAAACAAGCCCGCCCCCGCCGGCCCCCAAGTGGGCCCCGCGCACGACCATGACAAGACGGGGCTTGGCGCGCCCGTGATGGAGCCGTCGCCGGCCACGCGAAAGGAAATCGGTCGGCGCCGCGCCGGGATGCTGAGGTTCTGGCTGCTTGTGGCTGCGGTGAGCGCCGCGTTCGTCCCCGTCCTTTGGACGCAGTCGATGCCCGACGGCGACCGGCTGGTCCTCGCGGCCGCGATGGGGGGTTTCGCGGCCGTGATTGCCTTTTTCGGGTGGGTGCAATTCTGCCGGGTCAACCTGCTCACGCTCTACGAGCAGGGGATCGCGCCTCCCGTAAAGCCAGGGTTTTCCCTCGACCCATCGATGGACTTCCACGCGCCGTTCACGAGCTTCTCGCGCATCGAGGTCGAGGACAACGACATCGACCGCAAGGAGCTCGCGGAGCAGATCTTCTTCCGGTTCGTGTTCCACTACGAGGACGGGCACCGGCTCGTCCTTATGCCATCGATCTTGGGGCGGGACCCGGCCAAGGAGCAGCTCACGGCGTTCTTCTCGGCGCTCAAGGAGGCCCTCGGCACGAGCGTGCCCGACCGCGTCGAGCTGCGGAAGGTCTTCCCGGACGGGCGCCAGCCGGTCGCGGCGGTGTCGTCGAGGTCGCTGGCCGTGCGCGTCGGCGCGGATCTCAAGGACTTCCCCTGGCAGCGCATCAAGAAGCTGCGCATCCGGCCTGCGAAGCTCGGCAGCGGGCGGAGCTTCGAGCAGTTCGACGTGATGCTCGGCGAGGTTTGGCTGAAGCTCGACGCGAAGCGGATCCCGGAGCTGAAGAAGGGCGAGTTGTTAACGTTCATCGAAGAGATCCTGCGGATCGCGCGGGCCTTGAAGGTTGAGATCCTGCAGGAGTGATGCCGGTGGCCGGCCGAAAGGACACAGAGAACGACAAAGCCCTCCCGGAGCCCGGTGCCGCGTTGGCGACCGAGCTCGCGGAACTGGAGGCCACAGTGGCGCGGCTGGCGGAGCAGGTAGAGGGGGAGCGCAAGCGCCTGCGGGAAGGCAAGTCACGGGCGCAGCTTGATGCGATGGACCGCGAAGACGCCGACCTCAGGCGGGCGTTCGAAGGCGCGGTGGCGCGGGAGCCATACACGCCAGAGGAACAGGCGCGGCTCGAGCGCGCGCGAAAGGAGGACACGCCCCGGAGCACGATCGTTATCCGCATCGTCGAAGAGGAACGGAGGATTCGCGTCCTTCGCCGGGAAAGTCAGGAGTCCGCCGAGGGACCGGCAGGAGTGCAAACGGGCGTCGAGACCACTCGCGACTCCCGCGAAATGTCCGCCCGCATGCTCACCTACCGGCTCGTGCCCATCTGGATCTTCCTCGCGGTCTTCGGCGTGACGCTCATCTGGGAAGCCGGCGTGCGGGGCAACCCCATCACCACGGGCAAGCTCCAGGCGGCCGCGCTCCTTTCGCTCTTCTTCGCGCTCATCATCGGCGCGGTTGTGGGGATCCGCTTCTTCAACCCCCAGCCGCCGAAGGCATAAGGGAGGTCGCCAGTGTGGAAGGCGTGCGCCCGCTTTCCTTGCGACTCGAGGTCCCGGCCTCCGAGATTTCGCGCGCCTCCAAGGCAGCTGCCGCAGGTTCGGACCCCTTCGCCGCGAGCGCCCGCTTCGATGACGAACACTTGCGCGGCCGCGTGTTCGTCGAGATCGGCCTGCCCTTGGACCCCGACCCTGTCCTTACTTTTCTGCGCGAGAAGCGCGGCCTTCTCCTTGACCCGCCGTTCACGACCACCCTCGAGCAACCCGTCGCGCGGGTCGTCGGCCAACTTGCAGGCGCCGCGGTCCTCGCGCTCCACGGCGAGGGCGAATTCACTCTGCCCCTGCGGGGCGGCCGCGGCGCCCTTACCGTGGGAATGGAGGGGGACTCGTTCGTCCTCGGCGTGCCGCTCGCGTCCTACGCTGGCGTGGTGCGCTTGCCAAGGCCCGACGCGGCGGGGGCAATCGCCGGCGCGTGCCGGGACCTGGCCGGGTTGCTCGAGCAGGAAAAGCGCCTGCGAGGTTGGCCCCTCATCGCCTTCCTCGGCCGGGAGGCCGCGATCCTCGAGGCCATTGCGCAGCCTGGGGGACGAGCCGTGCCCGCCCTTGGCGCGGCTGCGCGCTGGCAGGCAGATTCTTTCGCCCGCGCCGGCTTACCGACAGTCGACTCACAGGCAACGCAAGCCGAGACGTCGGGCGCCCATGTCGTCCCCTATTGGCGCGCCCTCAGGGGCCGCGAGGCCGGTACGGTCGCCTTCGAGCCGATGCGCCCGGCATCGAAGGCCGCCCCCCGGGGCGCCCTCGCACGGTACCTGTTGCCCGGCGGCGAGGCCGCGCTCGAGGCCGAGATCGAGGGGGATGCCGAGGGCACCGCCCGCCTCCGCGCGCGCCTTGCAAGGCCCGCGCCCTTCAGCGCGCGGATTGGCGAGAGCGGCCTTGTGAAGCTCTCAGAACCTGCAGGGGCTCTCCCGATGGCCTGAGGTGGCGCGATGCCAACCGTGGAGATCCTCTACTTCGCCGGCTGCCCCTCGTACCGGAAAGCCCGGGAGAATGCGCTTCGCGCGATCGCCGCCGGAGGCGTCGAGGCCAAGCTCAAGATGACGCTCGTGCGCCACGCGCGCGACGCAAGCGCGCTCGACTTCCACGGCTCGCCGACCGTGCGCATCGACGGCACCGACATCGACCCGGAGGGCCTTTCCAAGGCGCCCGAAGTGGGCCTCCTCTCCCGCGGGTACACGTTTGAACGACGCACCTTTGCCGAGCCGCCAGAGGCAATGATCCGCGAGGCGCTCCTGCGCGCGGCGGCAGGACCCGGCGAAGCGCCTCGATGAAGAGTTTTTGTGCCGGCCGATCGTTCCCCGGGCCGGGCACCCATGACCGACGCCATCGCGGAGTTGCTGAAGACAGCGAAGACCATCGCCGTCGTTGGCATGAGCGCGAACCCCGAGAAGGACGCCCACACGGTCCCGAAGCTCCTCCTCGAAAAGGGCTACAAGGTCATCCCAGTGAACCCCACCGCGACCGAGATCCTCGGCCTCAAGGTCCACAAGTCGCTTGGCGAAATCAAGGAGCACATCGACATTGTCGACGTGTTCCGGCCCGGGCCTGAGTGCGACAAGGTCGCTGAAGAGGCGCTCAAGCTGAAACCCCGCGCCATCTGGCTCCAGCTCGGCATCACGAACGCGCGGGCCAAGGAGCTCGTCGAGCGTGCGGGCGTCCACTACATCGAGGACCGCTGCATGCGCATCGAGTACAACCGCGTGTTCAACTGGAGCAAGTGAGGCGACCGCCTTGGCGCGCAAGCGTAGACCAGGCCGGCGCAAGAAGGCCCAAGCCAAGGCGCCGGCGACGGGCGACATGTGCCCGAACTGCTCGGGGCCCCTCTCGGAACTCGACCGGTTCTGCCCGGCCTGCGGGACGATCCTGCCCGGCGGGGAAGAGGAGTAGAGCCGCTCACGGGCCCGGGGGCACGCTCCCCTTTCCTCAAGTCTCCCGTGCGCCTTCCCGGCGCCGAAGCGCCCGGATTGGGGCGCCCTCAGCGTCGAAGTACCGGCGCCGGACCCAGAGCGCGACCGTCACAAGAGCCATGAGGACGGGGACCTCGACGAGCGGGCCCACGACGGCCGCCAGTGCCTCACCCGACGCGATGCCGAAGACGCTGATCGCGACGGCGATGGCGAGCTCGAAGTTGTTCGAGGCGGCGGTGAAGGCCTGCGCCGTGGCCGCGCCGTACCGGAAGCCGAGGGCGATCGAGAGCGCGTAGGAGGAGGCGAACATCAGCAGGAAATAGAGGAAGAGGGGCGCGGCAATCCGCAGCACGTCGGACGGGAGGCTGACGAGGACGGACCCCTTCAAGGAGAACATCACGACCACCGTGAAGAGCAGGCCGAGCAGGGTCAGCCCCTCCGTGCGCCGGACAAACGTCTTCTCGAACCACTCCGCGCCGCGGCGCCGGAGGAGGACGAACCGGGTGGCAAAACCCGCGGCAAAGGGGACCCCGAGGAAGACGGCGACGCTGAGGGCCACCTGGACGGTCGACACACCGGCCGCGGCGCCCCCGTTGTCGAGGCCGAGCAAGGGCGGGAGGACGACGATGAAGAAGTGTGCGAGCACGGCGTAGAGGGCGATTTGGAAGAGGGAGTTCACGGCCACGAGGACCGCCGCGTATTCCTCGTCCCCCCGCGCGAGCCAGTTCCACACCAGCACCATCGCGATGCACCGCGCGAGCCCGACCAGGATGAGCCCGGTGCGGTACGCCGGCTGGTCGGGCAGGAAGACCCACGCCAGCGCGAACATGAGGAGGGGCCCGACGAGCCAATTCTGCACGAGGGAGGCGGAGAGCATCGTCTTGTAGTTCTCACGCCGGGCGATCGCGCGCAGCTCCTCGTAGCGCACGCGCGAAAGCGGCGGGTACATCATGACGAGGAGCCCCACGGCAATGGGAAGGGAGACGGACGCGACCTGGACCGAATCCAGCCAAGCGCCAAGGGAGGGGACGGCCGAGCCGAGGCCGACTCCGAGCGCCATCGCGGCGAGGATCCACACCGGCAGGAGCCGGTCGCGCCAGCCGAGGGCGGGCCGCTCCGGTTCAGTCACAGGCAGCACCTGCGTGTTTGCCCCGGGGAGCGGGGAAGGCGCCCTTGGGGTAGGGCCGCAGGAGGGTGCCGCCGCACTCCACGCAGCGGCACGCGCCGTCGAGCGCCTTGGCGGTCGCCGCGACATCGTCGAGGAGCTTCGCGAGCCTGGGGTGCGCAAGGCGGTAGACCACGTGGGCGCCTTCGTACCGGCTCTCGACGAGCCCCGCCTCCCGCAGGACTTTCAGGTGGTGGCTTACAGCGCTCTGCTCCATGGCAAGGTGGGCGACGATTTCGCCGACCGTCCGGCGGTGGCGAGCCATGAAGCGCAGGGCTTCGAGGCGCGAGGGGTCCCCAAGGGCCTTGAGCAGGTTGAGCTCGTTCGTGAGGGGTCCACGGGCGCCCAAACATATGAACGCTTGTTCATTTCAGCGGGGCCCGTCAGGGGTTCGGCGGGGGCGGCCGCGTGGTCGGCGCCGGGATCAGCGGATTCGATGGCACCGGGAGCGGGGTACGGTTGCGGAACACTGCCAAAGCCCCACTGAACAACCACGATCCGATGCTAACCCTTATTTTCGCCATCCGTATTTCCGACATCCGTATGTTCGATGGGGAAGCCCCGTCCCAGCGATTCGGGCACATGACAATCCGAAAGGGCCCGCACGCCCCTGGACAGAGTCAGCAGAGAGACGACGGGGAGGAATGAGATGGCACCGGTCGACAAAGACAAGAAGGGGTCGAAGGACCACGTGAACGCAACGGTTGAGAAAAGCGTGGACAAGTGCCCCGTCGTGCACGGAACGACGAACGTCGGAATGCGGTCGAACAG
>JBGPNV010000051.1:0-12141 GCA_041487695.1 Thermoplasmata archaeon
CCACCCTCGGACGCCTGCGCATCGACCAGTTCGCCTCCATCGGCTGGCGCGTCCTTGCCCCGGCCGCGCTCGTCCAAGTCGCCGTCATCCTCCTCATGGCCGGCGGGGGGTGGCCCTGATGGGTCCGCGCCGCGTCCTTCGCGAAGCCGTGCGGACGCTTCACTTGCCCCCGTCGACCATCCGCTACCCGTACGAGAAGGTCCCCGTCGCCAAAGGCTTCCGCGGGCGCATCGAAGTCGAAGGGGAGACGTGCATCGGCTGCTCGAAGTGCGCGATCGTGTGCCCCACCCTCTGCATCACCATGGTCCCCGACGAACGCACGGTCGTCCTCTCCCCGGGCAAAACGATCACGCGCAAGCGCAAGCCCGAAGTCCGCCTCTTCGACTGCATCCGCTGCGGCCTTTGCGAAGACGCGTGCCCCACCGACCCCAAGTCCATCGTCCTTACGGAGCGCTTCGCGGGGTCGTTCAGGAGCAAGGAGGAAACCGTCGGATGAAGCGGACCGCGCCGCGCCCGGATGCGTTCGAGCGGAAGCTGCGGCGGCACCTCAAGGGCGCCTCGTGCGTCGCCGTCCTCGGCGTGGGCGACGAGGCGCACCCGCGCGACCGCCTCGGGATCGCCGCAGCCCGGCGCGTGAAGGCGCTTCGCCTCAAAGGGGTCCACGTGTTCCTCACGGGGATTGCCCCGGAGTCCTTCACGGGGCCCGTCCGCCGCCTCAAGCCCGACGTCGTCCTCATCCTCGACGCCGCCGACTGGGGCGCGCGGCCCGGCAGCCTCGCCGTCCTCGAGCCCTCACGGCTTGCCGCCCGGCTGCTCTCCACCCACTCGCTACCCCTCGCCGTGCTCGTGAAGTACCTTCGGAATTCGGTGCGGGTCGAAGCCGTCGTCGTCGGCATTCAGCCGAGCCTTCGGTCGAGGGAGCGTGGCCCCACGCGCGCCGAAGCCTCGGCGTGCGCACGCTTGGCGCGCACCGTCCAACGCGCCCTGGCCCCTCGCTGACCGGCCGCTCAGGCGGGTGTCGCGGCTGCGGCCTTCGCCGCCTTCGCGCGCGCCGCCGCCTCCGCGTCCTCGTGGAGCAGCTTCGCCCACTTGCGGTCTGTCGCCTCTTGGATCGCTTGCACTTCGACCGCGTTGAGGTGCCCGAACCGCCCCTGCGCCTTCAGGTACATCTCCACCGGCGTCTTCACCGAGGGCTTCCTCGTGAGCCGCAGCTCCCCCTCCCTGTACTCGAGCAGCGGGAAGATGTTCGTCTCCGTCGCCAGCCTCCCGACCTCGATCGTGCGCTCCGCGTCGAACTTCCACCCCGGCGGGCACGGGGCGAGCACATGGAGGAACCTCGGTCCCGTCGATTCTGCGGCCCTCTTCGCCTTCTTCACAAAGTCCTCCGGGAACGCCACATTCGCCGTCGCCGCATAGGCGGGCTCGTGCGCCATCACGATCGCGAAGATGTCCTTCTTCTGCTCTTCCTTGCCACGCATCCCTCCCCCCGTCGGCGTCGTCGTCGTCCACGCGCCCTTCGGGGTCGCGCCCGACCGCTGGATCCCCGTATTCATGTACGCCTCGTTGTCGTACATCACATAGATCGCGTCGGTCCTCCTCTCCAGCATCCCCGAGAGCGACTGGAGCCCGATGTCCGCCGTTCCCCCGTCGCCGGCAAACCCCACGACCTCGATCCCCTTCAGCTTCTGCGCGTCGAGCCCCGCACGGATTCCCGACACGGCGGCTCCCGTCGCCTCGAAAGCGCAGTCGATGAGCCCGATGTTGAGCGCCGTCGAAGGCATCGCCCCGCCGATGACGGCCCAACAGCACGCCGGCATCGCCATGATCGTGTCGGGCCCGAGGCCCTTCAGCAGGTAGCGCATCGCGAGCGCCGCTCCGCACCCGGGGCACGCCGCATGGCCCGAAAACATGAGTTCCGTTTCGGGGATCGAGAGCTTAGGCACCGACGCGCACCTCCTTCGATGGCACAAGCCCCACCCAGCTTGTCTCGGGCGCGTGGCCCGAGAGCAGCTGCCTGTACATCGCGTCGATCGCTTCGGGCGTGATGTCGCGGCCGCCGAGGCCGGCGATGAACCCGGCAAACTGCGGGCGCTCCGGCGCCTTGTAGAGCGCGGCCTGGACCTCCGTGGCCGCCGCCCCTTGCGGCGCGAACGTGAACGAACGGTCGAGCACGCCAATCCGCCCGACCTGCTTGCCAAGCTCGAGGACCTCCCGCACGGGGAACGGGCGGAACGCGCGCAACTTCGCAAGCCCCACGCGCTTGCCCTCCTCCCGCAGCCGGTCGACGACCGCTCGCGCCGTCGTGCCGGCGGTGCCCATCGTGATGAGGACCGCGTCTGCGCCCTCCGTCTTGTAGCACGGCAGCAGCCCGCCGTGGCTCCGGCCGACCTTCGCTTGGAATTCCTCCTCGACCTCTCCAAACACGCGCGGCGCCCGCTCCATCGCGAGCGAGAGCTTCCGGCGGTACTCCTCGTAGTTGTTCTCCGCGAGGTACGAGCCGAGCCGCATCGCCTTCCCGATGCCGACCTTGTACTTGGATTTCCGGGCCGGCAGGAACGCGTCGACTTGTCCCTGCGCCGGCACATCGACCGGCTCGACCGTGTGGGTAAGGAAGAACGCGTCCTCCGAGACCATTACCGGGAGGCTCACCTCTTCGTCCTCCGCGAGCCGGAAGGCCTGCAGCACGGTGTCGAGCACCTCCTGGTTGCTCTCCGCGTAGAACTGGATCCAGCCCGTGTCCCTCTGGGCCATCGTGTCCGTGTGGTCCGCTCCGATGTTCCACGGCGGCGCGACCGCGCGGTTCGCGACCCCCATCACGATCGGCGCTCTGGCGCCCGAGGCCCAGTGGAGGAGCTCATGCATGAGGAGGAGCCCCTGGCTCGAGGTTGCCGTGTAGGTCCTGGCGCCCACAGCCGAAGCTGAGATGCACGCCTGCAGCGCGCTGTGCTCGGACTCGACCTTGATGTACTGCGCTTCGAGCTCGCCCTTTGCCATGAACTCGGCGATCTTCTCGATGATCGTCGTCTGCGGGGTGATCGGGTACGCGGCCACGACATCAACGTGGGCCAGCTTCGCGGCATACGCCTGCGCGCTGTTGCCCGACATCACGACCTTCGTCATCGTTAGTCCGCCTCCCTCTCCATCGTGATCGCGCCCTGCGGGCACTCGTGCGCGCAGATCCCGCAGCCCTTGCAGTGCTCGTCCGAGATCGTCGGGAAGCCCTCGCTGTCCCACTCCACCGCCACGTCCGGGCAGAACTTCCAGCACACGCCGCACTTCGTGCACTTCGCGAGCAGGATCACGGGCTTCTGCGTCCGCCACGAGGCCGTCGAGGTAAGGCTCGTCGGCCGGTCGGCAATGGGCGCGTCCGGCATCTCCTCGACCGGGATCGCCGTCATGCGTGCACCACCTCCTCCATCGCAACGAGCGCAGCCGCCTGCTCCGCGGCCTTCACGTTGGCCTCGATTTTCGCGGGCACAAACGCGCGGATCGCCGCGAGGAGCGCGCCAAGGCCCACGATGCCCGTCGAGGCCACGAGCGCCCCCAGCATCGACGTGTTCACGATCGGCGACGCGGCCGACCCGAGGCCATTCGAAAGCGCGATCCCGCTTGCGTCGACCGTGACGATCCGCGCCGATGTCGGCAGCTTCACCCCCACAGCTTTTCGCGTCGTGTTGATGAGCAGGACGCCGCTGCTCTTGAGCCCCGCCGCCACCGGCACGGTCTTGGCAAGCCCCGGGTCGAGCACAATCACGATGTCGGGCTCGATGATGCTCGTGCGCACCTCCACGGGCTTCGTGTCGATCCGGGTGAAGGCCGTCACGGGCGCCCCGCGCCTCTCCACGCCGAAGAAGGGGAAGCTCTGGGGGTGCTTGCCCTCGAGGAAAGCGGCCTGCGCCAGCAGCTCGCTCGCGATCACCGCGCCCTGCCCGCCCCTACCGTGGAAGCGGACCTCGATCACGTGAGCCCCCATCGAGCCAGACGTCGGGCGAAGGCTTGACCCTCGTCCTCGGGAGGTAAAGACGGTAAATGCTTCCCGTTGGCGCGCGGACGGGGCTTCAAGAACTCCGAGGGCTTTTCCGAAGGTAGGGAGGCCCGCCCCCTTGTGCATCGCCCTGCCCGGCAAGGTCCTTTCAAAACGCGGCCGCAAGGCCGTCGTCGACCTCATGGGTGAGCGCCGCGACATCGACCTGGGCGCTCTCAGACCGAAGGTCGGCGAGTTCGTCCTCGTGCAGGGCCGCATGGCCGTCTCGTGCCTTTCCAAACGAGAGGCCTCGGACATTCTCGCGGCCGTCGCCGAGATCGGGGGCGCCTAGGGGTGCACGAGAGCGCGGTTGCCCAAGCGGTTGTCCGAACGGTGGTCGGCGCGGCCAAGAAGGCCCGCGCGAAGCGCGTGGTGTCCGTCGAGCTCGAGGTCGGCGCACTCGAGGGTCTCGGCACGAAGGAGCTGCGCTTCGCTTTCGAACTTGAGGCCGCCGGCACGCCGGTCGAGGGGGCGAAGCTCCGCCTTTCGCGCATGGCGCCCTCGGCCGTTTGCCCCGCCTGCGGCGTGCCGCGCAAGGCGCCGCTGCCCCGCGGCCACTTCCATGAACTGCCGCCGCTCACGTGTTCGGCGTGCGGCGCGCCCCTACGCCTCAAGGGCGGACGGGGGTTCCGCGTCGTGCGGGCGGCCATGGACATCTAAACGCCCCAGCGCCGCCTCGTTGGCCGCCTCAATCGCGCGCAGCGTGTAGAGCTCCAGGTGCGACCGCGCGTCCCACGACAGGGGGACCGCGGCCTCGCCCCAGTGCATCGCGAGCAGGTCGCCTGGTCGGACCTCGCGCTCGAAGAGCGGGTCAACCCGCACCTCCACCTCCGCCGGCGCCCCGAGCGCCAAACGCCTACCGCGCCTGATGAGGGGCTGGCGCTCAACGGTTGCGACCCCGTGGCGCCGATCCATAACGAGCCCCCATGAGGGTCGGCACCGGTCCATGTTCTCGAGGTTCGAGGGCACGCTGCCTGTTACCTGCCCGACGCCGACGAAGAAAACGTGGAACGCATGGTGCGGGATCGGCGTTTCCGGCAGCCGCTTTCCGAGCGCCGCCGCGACCGCCGGGGGGAGCCCGCGCCTCGAAAGCGCCTTGAGGACCGACAGGAAGTCCTCGCGCGTGAAGCTCTCCAGGAGCTCATTGCCGATCCAGTAGGCCTCGACCACGCTAAGGTCGAGCGGCGCGCGCTTGTGCTTCACCGCAAGGGCCGTGAGGTAAGGGGCAAGCGCCTCGAACTTCAAGAGCGCCTCGGCCGCTTCCTCGATCGCGCCATCGTCGACCAGCGCGCGGCGAAGTGCGGCGGGCGCACCCTCCGGCCCGCAGAAGTCGCGGCTGCTCGTCGCGAGCGAAAAACGCGCGCAGAGGCGTACGCCTTCCCGCATAGACTACCTCCTCAGGGCCGTGCGTCGCACCGCGCCGGCCGCTGCGGCAAACGTCCCCCGCACCGAAAAGGCCCCCACCGCCAGCGCGACCCCGAACACGACCGCCGCGGCTCCGATCGCCTGCGGCAGCCCCAGCGTCGAGCGCCCTGCGAACGCGACGAGCGCCCAGGTGATCGGGAACCCGAGCACCAAGACACTCGCTCCGACCGAGAGGTCAACCCTCGCGAGCCCCGCGTACCAGGTCGACACGAACGCGACGAGCAAGAGCGCGCTCACAAGCATCCAGAGCCATTGGCTCTGCGAGAACGCCGCGGCCGTGCCAAGCCCTGAGGTTCCGGCCAGGTAGGCCATGAGGAAGACCGCCCCGAACCCCATCCGCCCCAACGCCACCGTCGACGGGGCAAGGTCCTTGAGCGCGCGCTTCGAGAGCGTATACTCGGCCGCCCAAAGCACGGTGGCCGCAAGCACCATCGCCGTGCCGCCCGTCCACACGGGGCCCGTGACCGCAAGCAGCAGGAAGTTTCCCGCAAGCAGCAAGCCGGCCCCCGCCGCCCACCTTGCGCTCAACCGCTCCTTCAACGCCACCACGCCGAACAGCGCGGCAAAGAGGAAGAGCGCGCGGTAGCCCAAGGTCGCGCTTGCCGCGCCCCCCTCGGCCGCCGCCATCTGCAGCCCGCGGAAGAAGAGGATGAACGGGACCGCGCCCCCCACCAGCCCGATCAGCGCGAGCCGCACTAAGTCCCGCCCTCCAAGCCGGCGCAGCTCGCCGCCGCCAAGCAGCAGGGCAAACGGTACGAGCAGCAGCCCGACGAGCGCGTTCCGCGCCGTGATGAACGCGTCCGAGTTTGTCCCTTGCACCGCGAAGAAGTTCACGAAGGTCGACACGCCGCTTACCACCGCCGTCAGCAGCACGAGCGCCAGGCCCGGGCGCGAGACCCTTGCCAGCCTCGCCCCTTCGCTCACAATCCTCCCCATGGTTCGTCCCGCCCCTCAACCCTTCTACTCATCCATCAGCCACCCCATCCCAACCTCCCTCTCCCCTTACGGTAGGTAGAATGGGGTCAACCGAACGCCCCCCTCCCACGGTTCCCGAGGCCCGGTCCGCCTGCCCCCTGCCCCTGCAAAGATTGAAGGCGCCCCGCCTGCCTTGCCTGCCTCGGGAACGCGTGGACGGCCGTTACCTGCTCGCCGCCGTTGCGCTTGTCGCGGGCGCCGCCTCGTGGTCGGCCTGGCGCGGCACCGACACGGCGCTCCTCTGGTCGCTCCCCTTCGCGCTCATCCTGCTCTTCGTCTCAACCTTCGGGCACTCGCCCGCCGCCAAAGTCCTGCACCTCACCTCAGACGAAGCCCTGCGTTGAATGGCTCGCGGCCGTCTGCTCAAGTTTTCCTTTGTGGCCCGGGCTTCCGCTCGCCAAAGATCTCGTCAAAGGGGTCTGGGGCCGCCCGTTCGTTGTTGCGCGCCTCGTCCGCCTCGGCCCTCGCCCGCTCGCCGGCCTCCGGGTCACGCCTGCGGCTCCCGTGCGGGATCCACAACCCTCCCTGCGGGCGCGCTACCGCGTCCGGATAGGCGTCCTGCAGCTGCGAAACGAGCGAGGGGTCGGCCGTCTCGACCTCCCACCCCTTGTTGCTCATCGCGCGCAAGGTTACGGCCGTCCCCTGCGCGCCCGGCTTGCGGGCCGATACCTCCCCCCCGAAGAGCTCGACGTCCTCGACCGCGATCTCGAGAAACGCCTTGCCCGAAACCCATTCGCCCGTGTCCCCCCAGTGAAAGAGCCGGCCCGCGGCCCCTGAGGGCCCGTGGCCTTCGGCATGCTCGCCCACGCGCCATTCGAGGGTCTCCACCGTGGGTCCCATCGCTTGGATGACTTCCCAAAACTCCGGCTCGAGCAGCCTGCGCGGCCGAACCTGGCTCACGCGTCGCGCCCCCGCTTCGCTCATTCCAGCGCGTAGGTCTCCACAAGGTGCAGTAGCAGTTCGTTCGGCACCGGCTTCCTCTGCATGATCTTCACGAGGTTCGGGAACCGCACGAGCACATTCGGCGGGTTCTCGAGGCCGGTCACGACAAGCACCGGCACATGGGCCGCGTTGCCGCTCATCCACTCGAGCACCCGCAGGCCCGAGATCCCCGGGAGCCCGAGGTCGAGCACGACGAGCTGGACGGCGCCTTTGCGCAACTCCGCGATCGCAGCCGCCCCGTCGCCTACCGCGACCACTTTGGCGCCCGAACCCGCGATGACCGCCGTGAAGGCGTCCCGGATGTACTCCTCGTCGTCCACGACGAGGATGCGAGGAGTCTCCTTGCCCGGCATTTCGTCCCCCTGAGTACGCCGCCCCACCATAAGGGTTCGGCTCGCTCGAGAGCGCCCCAAGGCCGCTTCGCCCTACGCGCAGCTCGCCCCGCGCGAAACCGCCGAGAGCGAAACCTTCGAGGCCGCTTGGACCCCCACCCGCGTCACGGGGCCCTGCGCTTCGGCAATCGACGGCCCCACATCGCGAGGCTGCCACCCCTGGCACGCGACGGGGCCAAGGCCCGTCTGTCCACCCGCGTCCCCCGGCTGCGCGCCGTCGACCCCGACCTCCACCGTGCGTACCTCAACGTACCCCGTGTCGGGCCTCGAGAATTCGAGGTCCACCTGCACGGACCACGCGGACCGTGCCTGCGGGCTTGCCGCCTCGAAGGCGAAGGCCTTCGCGCTGCCCTCTGCCAAGCTGAAGCTTGCCGTCGTGCTCCCGTCGGCGAAGGTGAGCGCCGCCCCGGCGGCCCCGCCGGGGCCCACCGTCCGGCCGCCGAGGATTTTGACCTTCACGTCCGGGGTGTCGGCAAAAGGACAGTACGTCGAGACCCGCACGTTGTTCGAGAGGTCGAGCTCGGTGGCCGTGCCCTCGACGCTCGCGCGGAAGAGGTCGCAGGACTTTAGGGTGAATGCCGCGTCAAAGGAAAGCTTGCCCGCGCCAGCCGGTCCGCCCTGCGCTTGCGCAGGCCCCGCCGCCTTGAGGTCCAGGCCTAGCGCCGAGCCCGAGACCGCCGCGTAGCCGCCACTTGCCCAGAGGTCGGTCTGCGCCGGTGTGCCGCCGCCCCCCGCCAGGTCCCTCGACGAGGCCCGCGGCAGCCCGTCGCCAAGGGCATTCTGCCATGCACATCCCGTGTCGGGGGCGCAGGCCAATCGCTCGAACGAGAGGCTCGCGTCGTAGGCCGGGCCGCCGCCGATGCTCCGCGCAAAGGCGCCCACCGTGCGGTTCTCGCCGTCCGACGTGCCCTTCACCGGCGAGGCGAAGAGCTCCGCCGAAGGCGCGCGGCCGCCGCTCAAGCCCCACTCGACGCCCGACACGGCTGCCACGATCGGCCAACCTGTCGTCCCGTCCGGGGCGGTCTCGGGCACCGCCCGGCCTCCACGGCAGTAGGAGAGCGAGAGCTCGACCTTCGCGTCCAGCGCCTCGAGGTCGTGGAACGGGTCTGTCGAGTGGTCAGGGCCCTGGTCCTTCCCCGTCATCCCCACCGCCGCGCCCTTGTAGGCCCGCAGCGGCGACGGCAGCGCGATCTCGGCGAGCCGCGCCGGGTCGAGCGAAACCGTGACCTCGGCCTTCGTCATCCCTTCCGAGAGCGGCGCTGCGCACCCGCCCGCCGGCTCGAAGGTCACCTTGTAGGAGACGGGAATTTCCCACCACCCGCTCGCGTCGACGAATGGCACGGTTTCGTGGCTCGCATGGACCGAGATTGTGTAGGCCTTCGAGGAGAGTGTGTTCCCCGAGTCGACTTGCAGCGCGCCGGCGTGACGTGCGCTCGGGTACTGCACGAAGAAGGACCCGAACCAGGCGTCAGGCGACCCCTCCCGCAGCGACGAGGGGTCGCGCAGGCAAACCGAGGGGTTCTGCGCGCAGGCCGCGCCGAGGCCGACCATGATCTTCGACTCGTCAAGCGGCGTCGAGGGGTCGTCGACCCACTTGCCAAAGCTCCAGACCCAAAAGGTCGGGTAGGCCGTGCCCCAGTTCTTGTCGGCGTATACGCGGAACGCGTCCTGCGGAAAGGCAATCGCGCCCGAGGCGCCTGCGGGCCCCGACCAAGCAATCCCCGACACCCCGTCGGCGCGCAGCGCGCCGTCAAGCGCGTACACGAGCCAGTTGATCGCGGGGTTCGTCCCCGGCGAGGTCGAGGGCAGCAGGCCGTCCGGGCCGAAACCGCGGATGCGCTCGAAGTGCAGCGTGAAGCTTAGGGCCCTTGCGCCCGCAAAGGGCAGCGAGACAACGCCGGCCGCCTCCCGCTCCACCGGGTCGACCGCGCCGAGCCGCTGGCTCGTCGTCACGTCCGGCGCGGTCAGGTCGATCGAGATCCCCACGTCGACGAGGTTGTCGTCCGTCGCGTTCGTGCGGATGAACGAAGCGCTTGGCCCCGCCCCTTGCGGCGAGGGGCGTACGGCTGCGATCGTGCTCCCGTGGGACTGCAGGTCGCCCGTGCTCTCAAGCCGCTCCTGCACCCACCACCTCAGGCCGCCCTCCATCCCGCCAATTACGAGGTACGTCCCCGCGGAGGGCGCCGTCGCCGGCCCGCGCTCCGACGGGTTCACGACCATCAGAAGCGCGAAGTAATTCTCGAGGACCCCCGGCGACCGGTCGACTGGCCGGCCTGGGACCTCGCTTACCGCGAAGTACCACCATTCGAAGTAAGACGCAGAGGCGGCCCACGCCGGGCTGTACGCGTAGGCGTAGTCCGACGCGCTCGGGTTGCTCGGAAGGGCCGGCACGTCCTTCGGCTGCGCCTGCGGCACCGTCAAGTGCGCGAACGCGCCGCCCGCCACCGCGAAGGCCAAGAAGAGCGCGACCGGCGCACGAGACCCCATCCTCCGACCCCCTTTCAAGTCCCAGTGCGGCGGTATAACCGTTCCCTTCAGGGACACGGCGCCGGCAGTCCCCTCTGGACGCCCCCTTGGCTCGCGTGCGCCGAAGGTTCCCTCACCGCGTGAGCCGCGCGACCTCATCGCGCCACTTCCCCGCAACGCGCCTCACGCCGAGGGCCTTCGCCAGAGCGCTGCCGCGGCGCCTGCTGCGACCACGGCGCCAAGCAGGAGCGGGATGGCGGCTTCCCCCAGGGGGACCCCTGCCGGGGTCGCGACCTGATCGATGGCCGTGGGCACGACAGAGAGGACAAATTGGTGGATGCTGAAGTGCGGGACCGTGAGGACGAG
This sequence comes from Thermoplasmata archaeon, assembly GCA_041487695.1. GTDB lineage: Archaea > Thermoplasmatota > DTKX01 > DTKX01 > DATEUP01 > DATEUP01. Next base: position 10,591 of record JBGPNV010000051.1, read on the forward strand.
CGCCGTGAGATTTCCCGAGGATGTCATGTAGTACTCGGGGTTCCCGCCGTCGTCCGTCGCGTTGAAAGCATCCGCGGCCGAGGACGCCCGCGCCAAGCTCCGCCCGTCGTAGGTCGCGTTCACGTGGTCGCCCGCGTCCACCGATGCGCGCGGCAACAGCACGAGGAAGGACTTGCCTTGGGGCGAGGCCCCTTGGACCGCCATCGATAGTCGCGAGCCATCGAGCGTCACGTTCACCTCGACCTGCCCGTAGGTCACCCGGGTGATGGGGGCCAACGGGCCTTCGGCCCCGATCGAGACCTCGGCACCGAGGTCCCCTCCCGCAATCGCATCGTCAAGGTCGCCAAAAGGCACGACATCCGCCTGCGTCGCGGCGCGGAAAAACACTTCGAAGGAACTCGGGTCCGTGAGGATCTCCGCGCGGCCGCTCACGACCGTGAGCCCTGCGCCATCGCCGGCCGCGAAGATCACCCCATCCACGCCGGGGCCATGCACATCGACCGTGCCCCCGTTGCCCGCTTCCAGCGTGACGCCTTCGGCGGGACCAAACGCGATGACGCGGGCCGGCGCCGTCTCGACCTCCAGGTAGCCTGCAAGGGAATCCACGACCTCGAACCTCACGCCCTCGCCCGCCGCCTCGACCCGGCCGCCGTCCACCTTCGTTTCCGCGCGCGTGTACTCGGACACGGTGATGTTGTCGAAGAGGCGCACGCCCTGCCGCGTGAAGTTCGCGACCACCGCGCCTTGCGCGGGGAGCTCCCCCGCGACATAGGTGCCCTCGAAGGCCGCGCCGGCCTGCGTCAGCACGGGGGTGCCAACCTCGCCCGGCGTCTGCGGCGTCTCGTCGAAGCCCCCGTCCTCCGCCGCGGCAAGCGGCGTAGCCGACGCGACGACCGACAGCATGAGAAGGAGCACGCCCGCGGCCATTGCCGTCCCCCCCTTTGGGGGGTCATGGGGGTTTTGGGGGGGACTCACCCGCGGGCGCCTCGCGTACGGCTTGGCCTGCCGCGTATATAGGGCGTGTTGATCAAGCGTCAAAGGGATGTGAGAGGACGCAGTTCCGGGCGTCCACGCGCCCCCCCTTCAAGGCCACGTTCAAGTAGCGGGAAGGGCCGCCGCACCGTCCGAGGGATGAACATGGTCGCATGGGAACTTTTCATGGGCGCACTGATCGCGGGACTAGGCTTCTTGCTTTGCGGCGTGGGCGCCCTCGCCTGGCGCCGCTCGTCGATGGCGAAGATGGCCCTCACGTCCGCCGCGTTCGGGTGCGCGGGCGTCGGCGGCGCCGCCTACGCCGCCCTCGTGATGCTCCAGGGGCCCACCAGCGCGGAAGCGCCCCTCGCCCTTGCCGTCGGCTCCGCCCTCTCTCTCGTCGTCTTCTACTTCGCCCTCTTCGGGCGCGCCGACTGAACGGGGGGCGGTTCCATCGGCACGCCAACGCCCCCCCGCAGCGAGCCTCCCCCCGAGGCGCCCCCCGAACCGCCCCTCAACGCCGAACGGCGCATCTTCCGCATCATCAGGGAGGCGCCGGGCGTCCACGTCCGCGAGATC
>JBGPNV010000052.1:0-11905 GCA_041487695.1 Thermoplasmata archaeon
CCGGTGAGGTTCACCGTTTGGCCGTTCACGTAGAGCTGCTCGACGCTCCGGTCCACGTTTCCGCGGAAGAGGATCTGCCCTTGGCTCGTGTACACCTCGCCGCCATCTTGACAGTCCGGGTCGGCGATCCCAAGGACGGGGGGCGTCGTGTCGATCCCGATCGAGTAGAGCACGACAATCGCCTCGGACCGGGGGTCGATTCCCGCGCTCGCCTTGTCCCAGGACCGGATGTAGACATCGTAGGTGCCCTCGGGCAGGTTTGCAAAGGTGTAGTTGAAGCTGCCGTAGGGCCCCTGCAGGCCGACCCAGGTCAGGCCGTCGATCGACACCTCGAGCCCGGCCACGCCGGAGAGGTCGTCGGTGACCGACCCTTGGACCGTCAGGTTCGCCCGGGTGTAGGTGGCGTTCTCCCGGGGCGAACTCAAGATCAGCGTCGGCGGGTTGGGGTCGGTGAAGGGGACGGTCCCAACGATGTTCGTGTTGAGGTTGAAGGGGTCCGAGCGGGCCGAGGTCTCGAAGAGCTGGACGGAGATCGTAAGGGGCGCGTAGTCCACCTTCTGGCTCGCGGCCGGCTGCTGGGGGTCGTAGACCGAGTCGAGGACCCAGCCGGTCCAATTCCCGTTGGCGTCCGTCTGCCGGTTGGCCGCGCCCGTGGGGGGCTCGGCGGAGACGTCCCCGTAGATCAGCGCCGCGGAGTTGTTCGTGCCCGAGATGAACGTGAGGGGGATGAGGTAGAGCGGCGCGCCATTTTGCCACACGGCGTGGATCGCGATGAGCTTGTACGAGCGGATGTAAAAGGTCCCGTCCGTCGTGCCCGTGCCGCGCCGGTGCACGGTGCCCGCCGCGATGAACGTCGTGGCTTGCCCCTGGAACTCCACCGGGTTGTCCATCGTGGAGTTCCAGATCTCGACGCGAGCATAGGACCCGACGATCCCCGTCGGCTGGCCCTGGACCCTCGAATCGCGGATGCGCACCTGGTCGAACCGCGAGACGAAGCCGGTGCCCCCGAAGAGGCCGAGCCCCGCGTGGGAGTTCCCTTCCGCCACGATGTTCGTTAACCAGCCGGTGCCGATCACGAGCCCGTTGGACACGGCGACCTGGATGTAGTGGCCGTAGCCCGTGGCGCCGGAGGTATTCCCGTTGTTGCGAGCCGTGTTGTCGATGTAGCGCAGGCTCATCTGCGTGGGGGCCCCGAGGAGCTGGATGATGCCCCCGCCCTGCGTGGCCGTGTTGTACTTCGTGTTCTGGTCGGCCGTGTTGCGCTCGAGCTTCGAAGAGGCGGCTTTCACCCCGCCTCCGGCATAGGCCGCGTCAATCCAGATCCCCGCACGCGAGTTGTTCCACGCGCCGTTGTCCGCCATTTGGATGTTGAGGCCGGCCGCCATGGACTGGCCGTGGAGGTAGAACCCGTGCTGGCCGTTTTGCGTCGCGTTCGAACTCCACACGCTGAAGGTGTGCTGCCCCTGCGCGCCGTTGTTGTAGAGGTTGATGCCCGATTGGGTGCATAGGGTGACGGTCACGTTGCTCACGGTCACCGTGACCGCAGAGGGCGTGCCGGCGTTCTGGGACTCCACGTAGACGCCGTTCTGCCCGCAGGAGGAGATTTGCAGCAGGCTGACGACGATCCCCGGGTCGCTCGTGAACGCCCCGACCTGGCTGAAGGGCGAGTCGGACGCGCTGATGATCGTAAGTGCGGAGATCTCCATGGACCCGCCTTCGGCAGGGGCGCTCGACCCGCGCAGCAGGATGCCGTCCGTCACACGCTCGATCCGGCCGCCGCGGACGGTGAGGAACGCGGGGTCCTGGACGGCAAGCGCGATGGTGCGGGGCGCCGGGCCGCCCTCGGGGGCCGGCGCGAAGTCCGAGGCCTCGATCCGAAGGACGGTGAGCCGGAGTGGCGCGTCCGCGACAAGGCCGGCGGCAGTGAGGGCCTGCCGCCCCGCACCCCCTGACGAACCGATGCTGGAGACCTTGAGGCCCTCGACCGTGGCCGAGCCGCCCTCGATGCATACGGCCGCAGCATACCCCGCCCCCGCGACTTCGCCGTACGCGACCGCGGACACATCGAGGTCGCGAAGGAGGGGCGAGGCCCGGGTGACCGTGACGCCGCAGCCCACGCTCCCTTCCACGCGCACGCCTTCGAGCCGCACGTCGCTCGAGTAGACCAGGAGGCCGCCTGGCACCACTCGCGCGCCGGCTTCGAGCGCGCGTCCGGGCGCTCGAAGCGCGTCCCTGGCGAGACCAAAGAAAGCGGAATTCTCCACCCGCGCCTCTCCTGAAAACTCCACGCGGACGGCCTGCCACGCGCCGCTGCCCGCTGCCCGGACGGACGAGTCCTTCATGTAGAGTGAGGCGCCGGGCTGCACAACCAACGCCGCACCCTCCGTGGCCGAGGGCGCGAGCGTAAGGTCGACGCCAAGGAGCGTGAGGGAGCCGCCCGACGCAACGATGATCGGGCCTTCGACCGTGACCGAGAGGCGCTCCATCGACACGGCGCCGGTGACCGTGAACCCCGTCAGGGTCTGCGCGCTTGCCGGGGCCGCGCCGAGGGCGGCGAGGGCGCCCAGGAGGAGCGCGAGGACGGCAAGGGGGACGCGCAAGCGGGTGGCCATCCTAACTGCCTCCGTAGGGCGGGCGCGGCGCGCGCGGCCGGCGCATCATGGCGTCCTGCGCGTACATGTCATGGGGCGTCGCCTCGACGTGCTGTTGGGGGGCTGGTGCCGCGGGCTGCGCCTGGGGGTCCTCCTCGGGCCGCAACGCGAGCCCCGGGTTTGCGGCCTGCGCCGCGCCTTGAAGGCGCCGCGACCAGAAGGGGATGAACGCAAGGCCGATCGCGAGCCCCGCAAGCGCAAGGACCGGGACGAGCGAGGAGGAGCCGGTATCCACGGCCGCTGCGGCAACCTCGCGCTTCACGTGGATCTCCCGGGGCGCTTGGTTGCCGGCTTGGTCGGTCGCGAGGAGCGAGACCGTCGAAAGGCCCTGCGCGACCTTCAGGTTGAAATTGAAGGTGCAGTCGGCGCCTTGGAGAGCCGAGCAGGCAAGCGCGACCGGCCGGCCGCTCACGGAAAGCGTGGGGTCGGTGCTTTGGACGGTAAGGGTGAGCGTAGTCCCCGGGCTCACCGTCCCGTGGAAGTTCATGACCTCCGCCTGGGTCACCTGCTCGCCTTGCAGGCCAAGGACCTCGACCGTGGGCGGCGTGGAGTCGACCTGCAGCTGGACCGAGACGGCGACCGTGTTGCCCACCGCGTCCGTGGCCTCGATGAGGTAGAGGATGACGCCGTCCGAGATCCGCGTGTCCGGGTAGCCAAACTCGCCGGTGATCGGGTTGAAGTCCGTGGCGGGGAAGCGCCCCCCGGGGGTGGTCACGTTGACCCAGGCGTTTGCGTCCGTGCGCCCACGGATGTTCACGTTGCGCGAAATCTGCACCGTGCGGTCGGCCGGCGAGTCCACGCGCAGGCTCGGAGGCACCGTGTCGACGATGATCGGGCCAGCGTTCGCCTCCATCGAGTTGTTCGCCCGGTCCGTCACATGGACGAGCACCGCGTGGGTCCCGTCCTCAAGGTAGAGCTCGAAGGTGAAGTTCCGGGGCGGGTCGGCGGGCAGCGGGTAGGACACGTTGTTCACGAGCAGGAGCGCGATCGGCTCGCTTGCACGCACCTGGATGACGACGTGGGGGTCGCGCGTCGCGAAGGGGAACCGCGAAGGCTGCGCGAAGGCGATCGTTGGAGGCGTGAGGTCGAGCTCGACGACCCGGAGCTCGCTCACCGTGTTGCCGCCGCGGTCCGTCGCGTTGATCCAAATGTTGTTGGGCCCCTGCTTGAGCGGGAAGGTGAAGGGGAAGGAGTGCGGGATGTTATTGATGTAGAGGACCACGTCGGATTCGAGTTCGCCAGTCACCTCAATCCCCGCGCGGTTCGTGTAGGAGTTGTTGAGGGGGCTCGTCACGATAAGGTGGGGGGGCGTGGTGTCGAGGATGATCGTCCGCGTGAGGACGTTCGTGTTGCCCGCAAAGTCGGTGGCGACGACCGTGATGAGGTTCGGGCCCTCCTTGAAGTTCGAAAGGGGCACATCGAAGCCGCCCGTCGGCGAGCGGGTGACGGGCACCTGGACGCCGTTGAAGCTGAAGACGAAGGAGTCAATCCCGTTCTCGTCGGTCGCTTGGCCGCGGACCGTATACAACGTGAAGCGGGTCGTGAGGTCGGCGCCGGGGTCGACGAGCACGAGGCGCGGGGAGACCGTGTCGATCACGATCCCGGAAATGTTGAGTTCCCGGAAGCCCGTCGAGTAGTTCCCGAAGGTGATGTTCCACCGCGCGCGGTCCCATGCGTGCAAGAAAATCTTGTACACCCCGTCGGCCGGGAAGGCGAGCGTGTGCTCCCAGGTTTGCGCCATCGGGTCATAGGTGGTGACGTTCACGAAATTCACCCCGTCGCCAGAAATTTGGACGACCTCGACGCCCGTCGTCAGGTCCGACACGGCGCCCTTCACCACGACCGCGCGGGCGCGGACCTGGGTGCCTGCCCCGGGGGTCGTGACCGTAACGGAGGGCAGCTCGGGGTCGACGAGAGTGATGTTGCCGAAAAACGGCTGGCCGAACGGGATGATGAGCCCGGCAACTTCGTAGGAGGTGAGGCCAACGGGTATCGCGGTAAACGGCGTCAGGTTTTCGTAGCGGTCGGCAAGCACCTGCGTCTTGCGCCACCCGGGGATCGACCGGTTGAGGACGGTTGCCGTCGGGTCGAGGGGCACGGTCGCCAGGGTGATTGGGCTCGAGCCACCCATCCAACGGAGGTACAGGTTCCCCGAGGTGGCGAGCATCCCCCCGTCGCCTTGCCATTGGACGCGGGGCGAGCCGACGCGCTGGTAGAGCGTCACCTCGGCGGTCGTGCCGGAGGCCGTGGCCGAGAGCGGGTAGATCGCCGTGTCCTCGAGGCGCGCCACGCAGTCCGAGCAGACGACCCCCGTGCCGGTGTTCGAAACGTCCGAACGGTAGACATTCGCAAGGACCTGGACAAAGGTGAACCCCGTGGAGGCGTTGAAGACCACGGTGTCCCAGATCGAGAAGGCCCACTTGTTCGCGGCGGCGCCAAACGCGAGGTAGAGGCCGTAGGACGAGGTCGTCGAGTAACCGTAGACCGTGTTGTTCGTAAACGCCCGCTGCGCGACATTCCCGCCGTAGAGGTACCAATAGAGCGCGTAGGACGACGCGTGGTCGAAGAAGTTCCAGTCAAAGCCCGGGTCGATGTTGCCGCCGCCGGTCGAGTAGCTGTAGATGTACATCCCGTAGCTCGTCGCATTCTGGACGGTGTTGTGGCGGATCGACCAGGACGTGCTCTGGGCGTTCGCCCCATAGTAGTCGTAGAAGTGGACGCCGTAGGACACGTTGGAGAAGATGTTGCGCTGGATGGAGTAGACGCCCGTGAGGCCGGAGGCGAGTTGGGACCACGCCGTGAAGCCGGCGTTTTCCGTGCCCCCAAGCTGCCATGACTGGTTGTAGACCTTGTTGTCCTCGATGACTAGCGAAAGCGTCCCGCCGGTAAGCGAGACCCAGCGAAGGTCAATCCCCCCGCGGTAGTAAGGCGTCGCGCTCCCGTTGTACACGCCCGCCGTGTTGTTCATCGTGTTGTTGTGGACTTTAACGATGGCGCCGCCGGTAAGGCCTTGGAGGTGCAACGAAACCGGCGCGACGAGGCGGGAAAAGCGGCTGTGCGAGACCGTGAAGGTGGGTTGGCCTGAGGACGCCTGGTCTTCGACCGTGATCCCGGTGGCGGCCGAGTTCTGGTCGAGCTGGCTGTTCGTGACGGTGACCGTGTGCGCGGCCGTCATCCCCGTGAACCGGATCGCGGCGGCCGCCTGCTGGGCGGGTCCGAAGGTGAAGGTGTCGACCGTCAGTGTCACCTGTTGGGTAAGGCCGCCGAAGTTGGCCAGGAGGCCGGCGTTGTAGGTCCCGTTGAGGTTGAGGCTGAAGAGGTCGAAGAAGATCGCGCCGCCCGCATAGCCCGCGTTGTCGAGGATCTCGAGCGCGGTGTCGGCCCCTCCAATGGAGCCGCCGGACATCGTCGCGCCGGCGGCGTTCTTGAAGAGGACGCCCCACGAGGCGACCTTGAAGAAGTTCTGCGTGACATTCACGCCGCCCCAGGCAAAGGCGCGCGGCGAGGGCGTGACGGTGGCCATGTCGAGGACGGCGTCCTGCCGCATGGTGGGCAGCCCCGAGAGGACCACCACGCCGGCCCCGACGAGGCGCAGGTTCGAGGTGGCCTCCGTCGCGCCCGAAGAGCCAGGGTCCGTGGCATTGGCCGAGGCGAGGGCGCCGCACCGCTCGACCCGGTTGCCCGATACATCGGCCTGGCCCGAGGCGAGGACGATGCACACCGCCACGGCGCGGTAGTCGCTCGTCTGGCGAGGCGCCGCGTAGGAGGTCGAGTACTCGAAGGGGAGGTAGCGCACGTCGAAGATCCGGTTGCCGTCGATCCGCGGTGAGGCCCCGGAGACGTAGATGTTGGTGCCAAGACCGTCGTGGACGGACGAGTTGCCGATGTGCGTGTCGTCCGAATAGATCTGGATCCCGCCGACGACCGAGGCAAAGTCCGTGGAAAGGACCGTGCCCGAGGCGCCGGGGTCCGACGCCGATCCGTTCATCTGGGAAAAGTCCGAGCCCTGGGCCTCGAAGTGGGCCGTCGAGTTGATCCTGAACCACCAGGCGTCCTTGCCGGGCGCGGCCGCGACGGTGACGCCCGTGAAGGCCACGGTCCCATCAATGTAAAGGCCGCGCGGCGTGGGCCCGCTCGAGTTGAAGAGCAGCGTGATGTTCGACCAGAGGACGTCCCCGGCGGGCCCCACGAAGACGCTCCCGTCGACAAGGACCGTGTCGTTTTCTCGGACGTCGCTGCCGCCGATCACCAAGTCGCCGGGGATGTAGGTCGTGGCGCCCGCCTGTGGGAGTGCCAAGAGAATAAGGGCAACGGAGCCTAGGACAATGGGGTAAGCCAGATGACGGAATCTCATCGGTTTCCTGTCCTCTCGGGGAGGGGGAGGCACCGTATTTAACCTTATGGAACTTGGGCGATTCTCGTCGGCTTCTTCACGCCCCCCAAGGCGTGTTTTTCACGCCGGCGGGGAGCCGCGGCGGATGCGCAACACGGCGTAGGTCGCAATGGCCCCGACGACGGCAAGCAGGGGCAGGAGCGCGTACTGGAGGTCGCCAAGCCCGAAGAGGCCTTGGGGCGCCACCGGCTCCGCGACGCGGTTGAGGACGCCGAGGACGGTCACGGTGTTGCCCGCCTCGTCGAGGGCAGCGAAGGTGAGCTTGTTTTCGCCCATGAGGAGGGGCACGGACACGTTAAAATTGCCCCCCGCGTCGAGCGCGATGAGTTGGCCGTTCATCCGCAGCTCCGAGGCGCCGGTCGCGCGGCCGTGGATCGTGGCCACGGAAGCCGTCGTCTTGAGGGGGGTTGCGGGCAGGTCCACCGTGACGATGGGCGCGACGGTGTCGCGTGTGACGCGGACGCGCACCTCGACCCGGTTGCCCGCGGCGTCGACCGCTGAGGCCACGATGAGGTTCGCGCCCTCCACGAGGCCCACCTGCACGGCGAAGTCCGGGGCCTCCGTGGGCAGCGCGACGTCGTTGACGGCGGCCTGCACCGCGTCCGACCAGGTGCCGGCGACCTGCACGGCGTTCGTGTTCACGAGGGCGCCGTCGAGGGGCGCCGTAAGGGAAAGAGTCGGGGGCACGGTGTCGAGGGTTACCACGACTGACGCGGTCGCCGGGTTGCCCGCGGGGTCAAAGGCCTGGAGCGTGATCACACTCCGGCCTTCGTCGAGGCGCACGACTTTGAGGAAAGCGCCGCGCACCGTGGGGACCGGCGCGCCGTTCACGTAGACCGTTGCGATGCCGGCCTCGACGGAGCCGGAGACCGTGAGGTCCGCCCGAGCCGTGACCAGGTTCGGGGTCGGCGAGAGGATCGTGATGTCGGGTTCAATCGTGTCGAACGTGACGGTGCGCGCGATCGTGTTGTTGTTGCCCGCGCGGTCGACGGCCGTGATGGTCAGCGTGTTCAGGCCTTCGGAGAGCGCGTACGTGACGGTGAAGACGCCGCCGGTTGTGGACACGCGCGCGCCGTTCAGCGTAAGGCTCACGTCGCTCTCGGTAACGCCGGCGACGTTGAGCAGCGACCGGTTCGTCGCGAAGTTGTCCGGGGGCGAGCTCACGTAGACCGCGGGCGCGATCGTGTCGGAGATAAGCACGAAGTCCAAGAGGTCGCGGTTGCCCACCTCGTCAACGGCAACCAGGTGGAAGAAGTTCGGCCCCTCCGCGAGGATAAGCTGCTTCGAGAACGTGCCGCCTTGGACGGACAGGGGGTCCCCGTTCACCGTGAGGGCCGCATCGTCGTCGACCGTGCCGCGGAGGATGACGGCCGTGAAGGTCGTGTACGCGACCTTCTCGCCCGAGGAGGGCAGCGCCGGCTGGAGCACGGCAAGGACGGGCGCAACGGTGTCGACGACAATCCCCGTGATGTTCAATTCCGTGTAGGTCCCGCTGCGGTCAAAGGCCCGGAGGATGAGGTCATGCGTGCCGTCGTCCAGGGTGAGGTCCATGCTCCAGCCCGGCAGGGGGACATCCGAGGGCGCCCACGTGAGGCCGCCATCGGCGGAGGCTTGGACGAAGTCCATGCCTGAGCCCACATCGAAGGCATTGCCCCAGACGCGCACGACGCTCGAGTTGAACCTTGAGCCGTCGAGGGGCGCGAAGACGTTCACCGTCGGGGGGATCGGGTCAAGGATGACGAGGCGCACGTAGGTCGTCCCGTTGAAGGCGAACTCGTAGGGCGTCGAGATCGTGCCGTTCGCGTACACCTTGACCGCGAGCGGCGTGTTGGTGACCGTGTCGGCCGAGCCCTGGGACATCCTGATCGAGATCCCGGCGATCCACATGTAGGGCGAGATGCCGTCCACGCCGATGAGGTCGGCATAGAGGACGCCCCCGCTTTGGTTTGTGAGGACCGCAAAAGCGAGCGAAGCGGCCGCGCCGTTCGGCCACACGACTTCGACTTGGAGCGGCCAGATCACATTCAGTTGGCCCGTGGCGAAATTCTGCAGGTTCATTTGGCTCTGGGAAATCGTGCAGTTGTAAAGGTTGACCGTCGCGCCGTAGTAGCTCAAGAAGTTGATCGCCTGCGTGAGCCCTGCAAAGGACATGTTGTAGAGGCTCAGCGTCCCCTGCGCGTAGTAGTAGACGTAGACGCCGATGCTCGCCGACACGTTTTTCACGGTCACCCCGTCGAGGATGCCCACGCCTGTCCCGACCATGACAACCTGCATCACGTTGTCGTAGAACGTCGTGTTGCGGATGGTGACCCCGCCCGACACAAAGAGAGCGCCGCCAAGGCCCTGGATCGAGGTCTTGCGGTGGTTGCTCACGTTGTTCGCGAAGACGGCGGCCTGGCTTCCGTCGCCCACGATCCCGTAGGCCCCGTTGTTGTCGATCGCGTTGCCCGTGACGTTGCCCTTCCCGCTGCCGAGAAGCAGGCCGCCGGCGGCGATGTTGTTCTGGAAGTCGACCTGCTCGGAGTACCGCTGGGAGTAGACATTCGTCCCGTTGATGTAGTGGCTTTCCTGCACGGCCGGCATTTGGGAGTTCTGCGTGACCGAATTGTTTAGGATCTCCGCATTGGCCCCGCGCACGGCGATGCCGTATCCAAAGAGGTACTCGTAGAGGTAAAAGTACGTCGACCCGCAGGAGGCGTAGTACTGGTCGTAGTAGGTCTGCCACGGGTCCGAAAAGGTCGACGCGATGCCGTTCAGGCGCACGCGGTTGCCCTCGATGATGGGCGCGCTGTTGTTCTCCGCGAGGATCCCGAAGGCGTAGATGAAGATGTTGAACTGGCAACTCCAACTGGAGGCGTTGCTGCTCTCCACATACCGCGCGAGTTCGATCGTGTTGTTGTAGATGTAGGGGCTGCCCGACATCACGAGGATGTTGCCTTTGTAGCCATTCGAGATGACGGAATTCGTGATCGTCGTGTTCCCGTTATAGATTTGGATGCCGAAGCGGTCCTGCGCCGTGGAGCCCCACATGTCGCGGACGGTCGCGCGGTCGATCGTCGTGGGCCCGTAGATTTCGAACCGGTAGCCGTTCACACTCGCAGAAGCGCCGATCGAGCCGCCGGACACGGTAAGCGTCGCCCCCGGCCGGACATAGATCCCGAACTCGCCGGGCGTGCTCGATGTGATGCGCAAGGCGACGGCGTTGAGCGTGAGCGACCCGCCGTTTGAGACGACGACGTTCCCGGCCACCGTCACAGCCGTGTTGGCGACGGTCGTCGAGTCGGCAACGACCCAGTCGCCGCTTGGGGGCGGGTCGGTTTGGGCCAGCGCGGCCCCCTGCGCGATCAGCGCGACCGCGGCAAGGAGCAGGGACCCCGAGACGAAGATCCAAAGGGCACGCTTTGCCCTGTCTCTCAAAGGGACTGGCTCGCCCATCGTCTGCCCAAGGCCTCCCTCTTGCCAGCCGGGCTCCACGATTTATAACCTTTCAGATGAGGCCGAAGGTCCCTCACGGGTGCCTGCGGCGCTGGGCGGCTGCAAAGACGGCCGCGCCGCCAGCAAGCGCAAGCAGCGCGAGGGGCGCCCCAAGGCCAGGAAGGAAGCCCCCGCCGCCGGCGGCGGGGCCGCCGCCGGCGGTCGTGAAAGTAACGGTGGTCGGCGCCATCGCGTTGCCCGCGAGGTCGTTGCTCGTGACCTGCGCGCTGTAGCTCGCGCCGGCCTGGAGCGGCAAGGACGGCACGAAACGCGCGCTGTGGTTGGCGCCGTCCACGGTGAGCGTGCCCGCCACCGTGTTCCCTTGCGCGTCCTTGAGCGTCACCTGGACGGCCTCGACCTCCTCCTGGAAAGTGATGGTGAGCGGCGCACTCGCCTCGACGCCGGTCGCGCCGCTTGAGGGCGAGCTTGTCGCGATTGTGGGCCGCGTCGTGTCCAGCGTTAGGTGCAGCGCCTGGGATTCGATGGAGACCTTCGCGCTTGCGTCCACGATGGACGATGGGTCGACGGCCTTGGCCGTGATCGCGTTGTCCCCGGTGATGAGGCGCGCGGTGGCCGACCAGGCCCCTGTGCTGTCGACATCGACGGTGTCCTGGAGGAGGCCGCGGACCCAGAGCTGGACGGTGAGGTTGGGTTCAGCCGTGCCAAGGATGGTGAACGTCACGTGGTTCGTGATCGCTCGGCCGGTCGTGATCATGGGCGCCAAGGGCGCGACCGTGTCGCGCGCCGACCCCGAGACGGACTCGGAAGGCGGGCTCTCGTTGGGCACCTCATCGAGCGCGGTCACTTGGTAGCGGTAGGTGGCGCCGTTCTTGATGGGGGCGTGCGTAAAGGTCGCGGCCGTGCTCGTGCCCGCAAGCGTCCAGGTCGCGCTCACCGACGGGTCGATGTACCAGACCTTGTAGCTCGCGACATCGTTGTCGGCAGGCGGCGTCCAGGAAAGGACAATCAAGGCGCCGGCGGGCGGGGCGACAAGGAGCAGGTCGGTCGGTGCGGCGGGCCGCACGGTGTCGGCCGGCGTGGCCGAAAGGACATTCGAGTCCGGGCCTTGGCGCGCGCCCAAGTCGAAGGCGGCCACGCGGAAGTGTGTGAGCTTCCCGTCCGTGAGGTTGCCGACGACCGCCGTGCGCGCAGAGGCCCCCACCTGGAGCGCGGGTTCCCAGGTGCCCGTCTGGTCCGTGTAGAGCCGGAAGCCGGAGAGGTCGTCACCCACGGCCGTCCAGTCGAGCAGGACGGAGTTGCCGATGCCGAGGACCGTGACGCCCGTGAGGACGGGCGCGTCCGGCGCAAGCGTGTCGACCGTGAGGACCGACAAAACGGCCGTCGGCGGGCTTTCGAGGTCAACCTTGTCGACCGCGACGAGGACGAA
>JBGPNV010000053.1:0-11720 GCA_041487695.1 Thermoplasmata archaeon
CGCCCGGACCTTCGTCGCGAAGCGCATGGCTGCGGGATCCAAGGCGGGCTCGACAAGGACCAGCCGCCCAAGGCCCTTGAGCGGAAACCTGGAGAGCTCGATGGCCACGGCCCCGCCCAGGGAGTAGCCGACGAGGTGGATCGGCGAGGGCAGGTTGAGGCCCCGCATCGCCTGGAAAAGGACGGCCGCATGGCTCGCCGGCCGGTAGTCGAAATTCGAAGGCTTGTCGCTCGTCCCGTGGCCGAGCAGGTCGACAAGGACGACCTCGAAGGGGGCGAGCGGAGGCGCCTCGAGGGCTCCATAGAAGGCCGAAGACGCGTCCCCGAGTCCGTGGAGGAAAACGACCGTTCCCTGCCCCGGCGCCAGCGCCGGGCTGCGCCGAAGGACGGCAAGGTCGCAACCGGGCGGGTCGACCCGAACGAAGTCCATCGTCTCCGGCCACGGCCAAAAGCCCATTTAAGGCCGCTTGGCGCCGCTGGGTTTATCGCCCCCACCTATGCTTGCGGCCGGCTCCCCCATGCCTTCCGACTTGATGGTCGTCCAGAACTACCCGCTCGGCGAGCCCGGCCTCATCGAGGAGGTTGCCCGCGAGCGCGACCGCACGGTGCACATTGTGCGCCCCTTCGAGGGCGACCAGGTGCCCAAGGACGCCGAAGAGGCCTGGGCCGTCGTGGTCCTGGGGGGGCCGATGTCCGCCTGGCAGGACGACAAGTACCCGTTCCTCAAGGAGGTCGTGGGGCTCCTCGACCGGTGCATCAAGGCCGACACCCCGACGTTGGCCATTTGCCTCGGCGCGCAGCTCCTCGCGCGCGCCGCCGGCGCGCGCAACTACAAGGGCGGGATGCCAGAGATCGGCTGGTACAACCTCGAACTCACGGCCGATGGCAAGAAGGACCCGCTCTTTGCCAAGCTCGGGCCCCAACCCAAGTTTTACTTTTCCCACCACGACACCTTTGACCTACCGCCCGAGGCCGAGCTCTTGGCCTCGACGCGGCTCTACCCCAACCAGGCGTTCCGCATGGGCAAACGCGTGTACGGCGTCGGCTTCCACCCGGAGAAGACCGACACGATGATCGAGAGGTACCTCACAGCCTACGCCGACGACCTTGCCAAGTATGCGGGCGTGATCGACCCGTCGCGAATCCGGCGCGAGACCCAGATGCTTTACCCGAAACGGCGAGAGCAGGCGCGTGAATTCCTGCTCCGGTTCTTCGAGCGCGCGGAACTTTGAACGCGCCCTCGGGCAGGGCGGTTTATCCAAGGGTGGGCCGGCGAAGCACGGCCTCCCACTTGTCGAGTTCGGCCTCGAGCATCTTGCGCTCAGAAGCCAGCATCTTCGCTACGGAGCCCGATTCGAGCAGCGGCTGCTTCTCGCTCGCCTCCACGGGCAGGGCCATGGCGACCCAGTTGGCCACGACGGCCGCGTCGCCCTTCGGGATCGGCGCGATGAGCTCGGGGGGCCAACTCTTCCCCACGACGCGCGAGGCGCGGTGGAGCGTCTTCACGTACATCTCGTGGAGGAGCCGCACCTGCTCGCCGGCGGCTTCGTCGGCCGCATCCACCGCGAGGGGCGGGAGGAAGCGCGCTCGCGCGCGGGGGTAGGCGCCGCCCTCGACGAGCGACTCGATCTCGAAGCGCCGGTCGCCCCGCACGAGGAGGAAAAACGTCCCCTTGTCCTCCGCAACTTCCTCGATGGTCGCGCGGCACCCGACGCGGAAGGGGGTCGCGGGGCCCTGGACCTCGTCGCCGAACTTGATGAGAGCGATGCCAAACGAGCGGTCGCCGTCGAGGGCGTCCTGGAGCATCTGCCGGTAGCGTGGCTCGAAGATGCGCAGCGGGAGCCATGTCCCGGGGAAGAGGACGGTGTTGAGCGCGAAGAGGGGGATGTCGCGCAACTCAGGTTGAAGGTCACCGATGGGACTCGCCGAACCGGAGATGGCCGATCCCAACTTGAGGCTTACCCCCCGGGTATGGCGGCCCTCACTGGATCGCGCCAGAGGAGGTCGCGGAAATCCACGCCCACGACCCGCCGTCCGAGGCGAGATCGCTCGCCGTCCCGTTCGCGTGGAATTCGAGCCACGCGTAATCGGAACGAGCGGTGCGGTCGATGTGCAGGGTGAGAGAGAGCGGGCCGCCGGCCACGGCGCGCACCCCGACGAGCACCTCCGCGGGCGAGCGAGACCCGCGATCGCGATCCCGGTCGCGGCCCGTTGTCCAGCCCCACCGCAGGTAGTCCTCCGTGCCCCGGAGGTCGGCGGAGTCCACGCGGCGGTTCGAAGAGAGGGTCACGGGTCCGGTGCCATTGACCAAAAGGAGGCGCCAGTAGGTCCCGTTGCCCTGAAACTCAAAATGCGCCAGCCCGGCCGTGACCGTGAGCGCCTGCATCGAGGCCGCGACGCCCTGCGGGTCAAAGTCGCTGTTTGTCTGGTTTTCGTCGAACAAGACAGGAAGGCTGACGGAAAAGGCTGCAAGGTTTGGTCCAGGGTCCAGGGTTAGCCGCAGGGTCTCCTCGTAGTGGCAGCAGTTGATGCTGGACAAGCACCCAGGAACAAACGTCGCTCCGGCAACCGAGACCGCGAGGATCGCCGTGATCCGTCCGCCAGCAGGCGCCCGCATGGAGTGACCTTTCCGTGGGCGGTCGATAAGGCTTTTGGCACGCTCGGACCGAAATCACGTCCGCCAAAGGGCCTCGGCCGTCCCCCAAAAAGGTTCTCTATCGGCGCGGCCATTCGAGCGGCGAACCGATGTCGCGATCGTACAAGTCCTCGACCTCCGACCCGGACGCGGCGCTGCGCACGCGCACGTACTCCCGAAACTTCGACGTGGTCTACCAGCAGCTCTTCAACATGGTGCGCCGCCCCCTCAGGGGCTGGGGGATGGAAGACCGCGAGATGGCGCAGGGGATGATCCGCGCCCGTTTCCAGCGCCTTTTTTGGCGGGCGACCGTGACCGCGTGGGTCCGGAAGCTCGAGGCCGGCGGCTGCGAAGTCGATGTCGAAAGCGCGAACGCGCCCACGGGCCGCGGGGGCAACCACAAGCGCCGCGTGGGCAAATTCCTCGCGGAGCTTGACGACGCGCTGCTTGGCGAAAACCCCTTCAAGCCGACCTTCCGCTGACGGGCGTTATCGGGCCGTCGGCCCCGCTCGCCAGCGAATGCCTTATTTGCCCCTCCCCATGCCCGCGCGAAAGGGTTCCCCATGGCAGCCGTGCAACTACAGCACAAGCGGACTTTGATCGACTACAGGAAGGAAGGCGGCATTGGCATCGCCGAGTTCAACCACCCGCCCGCGAACACCTACACGTACGAGTTCATGCAGGACCTCGATTCGATCATCGAGGAGGTCCGCTTCGACGAGGAAGTCGGCGTCTGCATCCTCACGAACAAGGCGGGCACGAGCATGTTCTCGGCCGGCGCGCACATCCCCATGCTCCAGAAGGCCGACCCGAAGTGGAAGGCCATGTTCTGCCTGAACGCGCAGGAGACGCTCGACAAGATGGCGCGCACGCCGAAGATCTTCATCGCGGCGATCCGCGGCCACTGCGTCGGCGGCGGGCTCGAGATTGCCCTTGCGACCGACCTGCGCTTCATGCACCGCGTAAAGGGCCCCAAGACGCCCAAGATCGGCCTGCCGGAGATCACGCTCGGCGTGCTGCCGGGCACTGGCGGCACGCAGCGCCTCGCGCGGCTCATCGGGACGTCGAGGTCGCTCGACCTCATGATCACGGGCCGGCTCCTTGAGGCCGACGAAGCCGAGAAGTTCGGGATCGTGAACTATGTCTGGGACGAGTCGGAATTCTGGAGCAAGACCTTGGAGTACGCCGAAAGGATCGCCAAGGGCCCGCGCCGCGCATCCGGCTTCATCAAGCGCGCGGTGATGGAGGGCGTCCAAATGTCCCTGAACAACGGCCTTGCCCTCGAGCGCGAACTGCAGAACCAGCTCTTCGCGATGGAAGACGCCAAGGAAGGGTTCACGGCCTACGTGGAGAAGCGGCAAGCCAACTGGAAGAACAAGTAGGCCCCCAAGCCTGCCGGCCGGGGCGCCTTACCCCCGGCCGCTTCCCTTTTCATCTGCCGCGCGCTTGCCCGGGGTGAGCCCCATGGCCGACGAATTGGAGCGCCGCCTCGAAGGGGGCGTGCTCACGCTGACGCTTGCCCGGCCCGATTCGCGAAACGCGCTCAACCTCGTGCTCATCAAGGCCCTTGCCGCGGCGCTCCGCGAAGCGGAGGCCGACACCGCCATCCGCTGCGTCGTGATCACGGGCAAAGGCAAGGCCTTCTGCGCGGGCGGCGACATCAAGGAGATGACCGAGCGCGCCGGCAAGGCCGTCGCGACGAAGGAGCGCCTCCAGCAGGGGCTCAACCGGATCGCCCGCTCCGTATGGGAGATGGAAAAGCCCGTCGTCGCGAAGGTGAACGGGGACGCGGCCGGCGCCGGGTTCGGGCTCATGCTTGCCTGCGACCTTGTCTACGCGGCCGACAACGCGAAGTTCCATCCCTCCTTCATCCGCATGGGGCTCATCCCCGACGTGGGGGGCTCTTTCACGATTCCGCGCCGTGTGGGGCTCCACCGGGCCAAGGAGATGCTCTTCCTCGGGAAGACGGTCGACGCGGAAGAGGCCGAGGCCCTCGGGCTCATCAACCGCGCGGTGCCCCCGCAACAGCTCGACGCCTACGTCGACGACCTCGCCGGCAGGCTCGCGGCTTCCCCCACGAAGACGATCGGGCTTGCCAAGCGCGCGATGCACCGCGCGCTTGCCTCCACCTTTGACGAGGCCCTCGAGCACGAGGCCTACGCCCAGGGGTACTGCTTCACGACGGGGGACCACGTGGAAGGCACGAAGGCCTACCTCGAGAAGCGCCAGGCGAAGTTCAAGGGGGCGTGAAGCACCGTGGCGGCCCCGTCACAGCCCCGGGTCGACAACTTCGCAGCGGCGCTTCGCGCGACGAAGGACATCCTCCCCTACCTCATCCTCTTCTACGCCATCGACGTGTTCATCTGGTACAACTCGGACGGCGGCAGGTACGCCGACGCGCAGCTCGTCTCTAACCTCTTGATCTCCTCGCTCTTCATCGCGGGGTTCTGGGTCATCGACTTCTTCCGCGCCCGCGGGCGGATGAAGGCCGCGCAGCAGGCGCGGGTCATCGTGGTCCAGCAACCTGTCTACGTTCAGGCCCCCCCGGGGTACCCCTACCCACCGTACCCGCCCTACCCGGGCTATCCGCAGCAAGCCGCCCCGGGGGCACCGCCGCCCCTGCCCCCCCCGCCTTCGCCAGGCCCTCCGCCCGCGCAGAAGCGGCCGCCGGAGGGGTCCGCCTGAAGGGGTCCACCCCGGCGAAGCCCATTGCGCGTTTTGTGGACATCCACATCCACATCCAGGACTGGTCCGAGCTGCTCCCCGACGTGCGCAGGCGGATGGAGGCAGGCCGCGGCGACCTTGCGCAGGTGGCTCGCTTCCAGAAAAACCCCGACGCGTTTGCCTCGTTCCTCGATGAGAACCGCGTCTCGCGATGCGGGCTTGTGAACTACGTTTCCCCCGACCTCATGGGCTTCACCTGGCACGCCAACGAGTTCGCGGCCACGTACCGCGACAGCCACCCCGACCGCTTCTTCGCCTACGGGAGCGTCCACCCGCGCCTGTCGAAGGATCCCAAGGCCGAAATGACGAAGCTCATCTCGAAACTCAAGATCGACGCGATCAAGATCCACCCCCCGCACCAGCTTGCCCATGCGAACGGGTACCTCGACGGGTCGGCGCCCGCCCTCAAGACGATCTATTCCATGGCCGAAGACGCGGGCCTGCCCGTCACGATCCACACCGGCACGAGCGTCTTTCCAGGCGCGCGCAACCGCTTCGGCGACCCGATCTTCACGGACGACGTGGCCATCGACTTCCCGGACCTCAAGATCGTCCTGGCCCACGGCGGTCGGCCCCTCTGGACGAAGACGGCATTTTTCCTCGTGCGGCGCCACCCCAACGTGTTCCTAGACCTCTCGGGAATCCCGCCGAACCAACTGCTCGAATCGTTCCCGCGCCTCGAGTCGATCGCCGACAAATGCATGTTCGGTTCGGACTGGCCGGGCCCGGGCGTCCGCTCGATCCTTGGAAACGCGAACGCGGTTGCGGCGCTGCCTCTCTCCAAGGCCGCGCTCGACCACATCTTTCGCGGGACCGCGAAGCGCGTTTTCCCCGCTTGAGCGGCGCCTTTGCCTCGCCTCCTTTGCGCTACGCCCAACCCGCCTTTCTCGGGACCTTGACGTGCAATCTGGCGCCGCTCCAGCAAGGCCCCGCGCGCGCCCTTGCACGGCCACGTGGCTGGCATCGGCACCCTGCGAAGGTCGCAAACGGTCGTGCGATACCTACAATTCCCTAAAGGCCTATGCGTGGGGGGCCCCATGCCGAAGATGATTGACCCCTCGCCGCTGGAGCGGCCTGTCGAGAAGGGCGACGACGCGGCCGCCGTCGAGTCGTTCCTTGCCATGCGCGAGCGCGGAATCCCCCTCGACCAACTCTACCTCACCTGCGCGCACATCGGCGCGCGCCGCTACGACTTCGAAACGCCCGCGCCGAATCTTCCCCACGGGATGATGGCGATCAACGCGGCTTGGGGCCTCGGCCTCCACCTCAAGGGCCGCGACGAGCTTGTCGCTTTCGGGCTCGCGCAGGGCTTCGCTCTGCTTGCCGCGGAAAACCGCGCGTTCGAACGCGCGCGGACCGTCGCCCGAAGGCCCGTGCGCGGCATCGCAATTCCCGACCTTGCCAACCTCGTCATCGAAAAGGTCGAGAAGGGCGACATCGCGGAGGCCGACGGGGCGCTCGCGCAGCTCATTGAGTCGACGACCGACCGCACGCTCGTGGCGAAGGCGTTTTTCGTTTCGGGCGCCCAAGACCTGCAAAACGGGGGCCACAAAGGCGTCTTCGCGGGGCACCTTTGGCAGCTTGTCCAACGGGACAACTTCGCCGAGGTCTTCACCTTCCTGCGCCCGGGAATCCACTACTTCGCGGCCTTCGGGTCAAGGGACGAGAAGCGCCAAATCGAGCGGCACTCGGTCGACCTCGACCAGCGGACCGTCGAACCCGGGCGGCGCCAGGACGATGGCAAGGCGGTCGAGGTCCTTGCCGAGAAGATCCTCGCCGGCGGTTCGACCCGCGCGATCATCGACTCGTTCCAAGCCGGGTTCGGGATGGAGGATGTGCTCGACGCCATTACCCTTGCCGCCTGCGAGGACATCCGCCACTCGACGAACAAGCCCTCGGCCATCGAGACGCTCACCTACGCCCACGCGGCGCGCACGGCCGCGCGCGCGGCCGGCAACATGGCGATCCTCCCACTCCTCCAGGCCGGCGTCTGGGCGCACGACTGCGCGTCCACGAAGAACCTGATGCCCCTCAAGCCGCAGGCCACCGTCGAGGCTTCGGCGGCGGCGGCCTGGGCGCTTGTCGAGGACTTCGCGCCCTCCCAGGGCCATGTCGCAAAGCTGACGGAAGCGATCCTCGCCGAGCGGGCGGAGGCGCCCGCATGGATGGGCGACCGCCTCACCTCGGCCCTCCTCTACGCGGGCACGCTCTCGCAGTCGAGGCGCGCGATGCTCGAACGGTACCAAGACCGGCTGAAGATCGACCCGCAGCTGCGGACCGCCCAGCTTGTCGCGCCCGCTTGAGACCGTGGGGCGTCAGTTCGCGCGGCCGTGGGGCAAGGGGCCCGGGCCGCCCGGGAAGGGGAGGTCAGGCTCCGCGTGCGGGGGCGAGGCATCCGCGTGGAGCGAAGGCGGCGCCTGGTGCTTGCCGACCTCGGCGGGGAGTTCGGGCGCGTCCTTGGCCTTGAGGCGGACGTGGTGGGTGATCCTCGTGCCGCCCTTGCGCAGCATGGCGGCGACGGAGCAGTACTTCTCCATCGACAGGTCCACCGCGCGCTTCAAGGAGGCTTCCGTGAGCCCTTCGCCCGACGCGACGAACTCCATCTCGATCTTCAGGAAGACGCGGGGAGGCTCGGGCGCGCGTTCCGCATGGAGCACGACATCGAGGGACCCAAGGTCCTGGCGCATTTTGCGCAGGATGTCCACAACATCGACCGACGAGCACCCGCCAAGGGCCATGAGGACCATCTCCATCGGCGAAGCGCCGATCGCCGGGGCCTCGCCCGACTTCGATTCCATCAGCACACCGTGGCCGCTGTCGCCGGCGCCCACGAACCGCATGCCTTCTGCCCAGGAGACTCTTGCGCGCATCGCTTTCAACCAACGTCATGCTCCGGCCTCACGCGAGATAATCTCTTCGTGCAAACCGCGGGGTACCAAGGGCCCCCCGCGCTGCCTTTAAGAGGCCGCGCAAGCGTGGCCGCCCGCGGGGGAAATCCAGCGTGGGGCGGCGGGTGGCGGTTGTCGCGGCTGGCTCGACCACCTACGGGGACTCGCCCGTCGGCGTGCGCGAGATGGTGCGCGAAGCCGTCGAGGGCTGCGCGAAGTCGGCCGACCAAGGGGTCGACCTGCGGGAGGTCGGCGAGGCCTTTGTGGGGTCGCTCGGCTTCGGTGGCGGCCAGCTTGGCAACCTCGCGGCCGTCCTCAATGAGACGGCGGGCCTGCGCCTCGTCTCGGCGCGCCGCGTCGAAAATGCCTGCGCGTCGGGCGGCTTCGCGTTCCGTGACGCGGTCACGGCCGTGTCCTCGGGCGCCTGCGAGGTCGCGCTCGCCGTCGGCGTCGAGAGGATGAACGACCAGACCGGCCTTCGGAAGCGCTACTGGCTCGGCGTCTCCGGGGAGACGGAGTGGGAGCGGATGGCCGGGCTCACATTCCCCGGCGTCTATGCGATGATGGCCTCGCGCCACATGCACGAATTCGGCACGAGCCACGAGGACCTCGCGTCTGTCGCGGTCAAGAACCACGGCTTCGGCGCGCTGAACCCCAAGGCGCAGTTCCGGCGGCCGGTCACCCTCGAAGACGCGATGAAAGCCCCCATGGTCGCCTCGCCTCTCACGCTCTACGACTGCTGCGGCACGACCGACGGCGCTGCCGCGGTGCTCGTGGCTTGCGAGGAACGCGCCCGCACGATCACGGACACGCCCGTTTGGGTTGCCGCCTCGGCCGGGGCGTCCGACTTCCTGGCCGCACACGAGAGGGCCTCGCTCACCCGGCTTGACGCGACCGTGAAGGCCGGCAGGGAAGCGTTTGCCCGCGCCGGGCTCAACGCCGGCGACATCGACGTGGCCGAGGTGCACGACTGCTTCACGATCGCGGAGATCCTCGCCCTCGAGGACCTCGGCTTCTGCCCGAAGGGCAAGGGCGGTGCCTTCACCCGCGAGGGGCAGTCGGAAGTCGGCGGAAAAGTCGCCGTGAACACGAGCGGCGGGCTGAAGGCGAAGGGCCACCCGCTGGGGGCCACGGGCGTCGGGCAGATCTACGAGCTCGTCCGCCAGCTGCGCGGCCACGCCGAGCCGGGCCGACAAGTCGCAGGCGCGCAGGCCGCCCTTGCGCACAATGTGGGCGGCTCGGGCGCCACGTGCGCGGTCCACATCCTCACGAGGTGAATGCGGTGGCCGGAATTTCCTGCGTCGGTTGGGCCCTGCCCTCGCTCGCCCTCAAGGCCGAGGAGGCGCGCAAGGCGACCGGCTCCTGGACGGCCCGCGGCGTCACGGAGAAGACCGTCGCGGCCTTCGACGAGGACGAAGCCACCCTCGGTGTCGAGGCGGGGGCGCGCGCGCTTTCCGCCGGCGGTCTCCACGGCGGCCGAATCTCGTACCTGGCCTTTGCCTCGGTGGGGGCGCCCGCCGGGGCCGGCGCGCTGGCCGGGGTCGCCCTCGACATCGCGCGCGGGCAAGCCGTGGACTTCCGCGGCGCGGGTGCCCCGTTTGCCGCGGCCCTATTCGCCGCGGTCCAAGCCGCGGAAACGACGGGCGCACCAGGCCTCGTCATCGCCGCCGACGCCCTGCGCGCTCGCCCCGAGGACCCGTGCGACCACGCGCTTGGCGCCGGCGCCGCCGCCTTTGTCATCGAGGCCCATGCGAAGGTGCAGGTGGTCGGGAGCGGCTTTGCCACGGTCCCAGCCCTTCTGTCCACGCGGCTCGGGTTGGACGGCCTCGTCCACAGCCTCCAGGGAGACGACCCGAGTCCCGCCGCCCTGCGAATGGCGCTTGCCGACCTGTTCCTCGCGGGCGGAAAGGGCGCCGGCGAACGGGGCCTCACGGGCTTCCGGGCTGAGTCCTTTGACCGCGCGGCGGGCCCCGAGCGCGCCGGCCCGATGCTGGCCGCGCATTCGCCAACGCCCCTGCGCCCGGACATCCTCGCCCCGAGCCTCTGGGCCCGCACGGGCGACACCGGCGCCGCGTCGGCCGCGCTGTCGCTGCTTGCCGCCCTCGAGGGCTCGCAGTCCGACGACCAGGTCCTGCTCGCCGATGCCGAAGGCGCCTCCGGCGCGGCTTTCGCGATCAAGGTCGCTGAGCGGCCGCGGGGCGCGGACGGCTTTCACGATGCCGTGGCGCTAGGCCGTACTCACCTGTCCTGGCCAGCCTACCTTGGCCACCGGCGCTACCTGCCCGACCCCCTGCCCACCCACACGAAAAGTGAAGGCGCGTACGTCTCGCCCGCATCCTGGGAAGAGACGCTGGAGGCCCGGCTCACGCTGATTGCCTCGCGTTGCAGCGCCTGCAACACCGTAAGACACCCGCCGCGCGACGTGTGCCCGGACTGCGGCGGCGCCGTGCGCCAGACCTTCCACGCGCGCCCGGAAGGCGCCATCCACGCCGTCACCCGCATCGGGCGCGGCGGCGCGCCCTCGGAGTTTGCCCACCAGCAGTCGCTTGTGGGCGACTACGGGGTCGCTGTCGTCGACATGGTCGACGGCTTCCGCGTCGTGGCGCAGATTTCCGGCGCTGACCCCCGCGCCGTGCAGATCGGCGACGGCGTGCACCTGCGCCTGCGGCGCCTCTTCGAACAAGAGGGCGCAACGCGCTACGGGCTCAAGGCCGTCCCGCAGGGCCAAGCGCCTCGCGCCTCCCCCACGGTCGCTCGAAAAGACTAAACGCTGGCGCGTTTAACGGGGGCCTCCCCGAGGCGGCCCCCATTGGATTCCCACAGCTACCACAACCACTCGCACCCGGACGAGCCGCCCCTCGAGCCCGCTGAGGCCTTCCAAATGCTCTCCTGGTTCCTCTCCGACCCGACGCCCGAGGCGGCCGAGGAGCTCCGCGGCTACCTGCAGGACATCCGGAACATCGCGTTCTACTACCGGATGATGATGGACACCTCGGCGATCTCTGACGCCCAGCTCGCGCTCGTGCGCCAGTTCATCGCCCAGACCTACGCGGCCCAGCAGGTCCTCGAACGCTACAGCGCCAGGTGAGGAGGAGGAGACCCCATGCTCGACATCAAAGACCTCGTGACGGACATCCGACGCAGCAAGGAAGCCCTGACGGACGGCTTCAAGCGGGGCATCGTGAACCCCCACCACCTGCCGCAGATCGCCACGATCTTCGAGGAAGTCGGCACGCTGAAGGAGGAGGGCTCCTACCTCATCGCCGCGATGCTGCTCAACAACCTCGACGCGAACCTCCGCAAGCTGCCCCCGGACATCCGCTACCTCGACGAGGCGCTAAAAGGGGACATCGGCAAACTCGTGAAGGACGTGGCCGAAGCCCTCGAGAAACTGTCGACCGCGCTCACGGCGAACGGCCACACCTCGCTCTACGAGGCCTATGCGAACCTCGCCGTCAAGGTCGTGCAGACAAG
>JBGPNV010000054.1:0-11684 GCA_041487695.1 Thermoplasmata archaeon
ACGACGGCGCCCACGGGCTCGATTATCATCAACAGCGGCGACAGCTCGTCGATCAACCCGCTCCTGACGCTCTCCCTGGAGGGCCGCGACAACTTCCCGGGCGACCTCGAGATGCGCCTGTCGCTCTCGCCCAACTTCAATGGGTCGACCTGGGTGCCCTTCACGGACACGGCCGTCTTCGACGCGAAGACGACCTCCGGCGAAGTCACGGTCTATGTCCAGATCCGCGACGCGAACAGCTGGGAGTCGCTCACCTACAGCGACACGATCCGGATGCGCGCGCCGACCTGCCAGGAGCTCAACAACTGCAGCCCGATCGGCAGCACGCCTGGCTTCGACGGCGTCTACGCCGCCGTCGCGATGGCGGCGGTGGGCGCGGTCCTCCTGGCCTCGCGCCGGCGCAAGAGCTTGTAAGGCCGCCTACCCCGGCCTTTTCGGGGGGCCCCACGAGGGACCCCCGTCCCTTCTTCTGCCTCGACGCGTCGCGCGCTGCGCTTCTGGGTAGGAAACCCTTAAAAGGGGACGAGCGGGAGCCACGCTTGGATGGCGCGCGCCTGGCAACCCCTGATCCTCGCGCTTGGCGGCCTTGCCGCCCTGGCAGCCTTCGCTCTCCTTGCGGCGGCCCCGGCGTCGGCCTGGACGAGCCCGGGCGGGGGCAATACCTACGACATGAGCTCGATCGACACTGCCGCCGGCGGGGATATCGACCCGCTCGTCGGCACCTGCCACTACCGGATCCAGCAAACCGTTACGATTTCGGCGGGCGATTCGCTCACGGTCGACGCAGGGTGCTGGCTCGAGTTCGACCAAAACCGGAACATGACGGTCCTCGGGCAGGTCGTCGTCGGCGGCAACCTTTCGGCGCCCGCCCAGTTCGATGTCTTTGACCCCACCCCCGTCGAGGGGGAATGGGGAGGCGTGACCTTCCTCGGCGCCTCGGCGCTCGCCTCGACCGTAGACAACCTCACGATGCGCTATTCGACCTTCGGCCTGCGCTGCCTCGCCTGCCAAAACCTGAGCGTGGCAAACCTCAATGTCACGCTGAACAGCGGCGACGGCGTCCTTGTGCTTGGCAATGCCTGGAACCTCTCCCTGTGGGACATTTCCGTGGCCATCACGACCTACACGGGCCAGAGCCCGATCGGCATTTCCAGGGCCTCGAACATCACGGGCGGGCGTGTTACAGCCACGGGCACGGTCACGGTAATCACGCTGTGGAACGTGTCCAATGTGTCTTTTTGGGGGCCGTCCTCCGGGACAGGGATTCGCCTCGTCGCCGCCTGGCTTGACAACGCGTCGAACTTGAGCGTGTCCGGCCTTTCGGGAGGCGGGTACCTGGCAGGCGTGCTCCTCACACGCTCGTCGAACGTCAGCCTCCTCGACAACAGCCTGTCGACGACTTCCGCGCCCCTCGTTACCGCGAGCCAAGTCAACCGCCTCACAATCGCAAACTTCACGGGGTCGGCGGCTTCGGGCTCGGCCTTCCTCCTTTCCAACCTCACGAACGCTTCGATTGACCGCGTAACGGTCACGGGGACGCGCTTTGTCATCGCGCTTACGGACAGCGCGGCCGTGGCCGTTTCGAACGCGACGGCCATGGGGACGGGCCCTGCCTTCAGCGCGAACCGCACTTCGTCGCTTTGGGTGAACGACTCGAGCTTCCAGGGCGGCAGCCCGGCCGCCGTGAACCTGAACGCCTCCCTCGCCGTGTCCTTGCGAAACGTCGGCGCTACGGGGAGCGCGACGGGCTTTTTCGTCAACGGGGGCAGTAGCGTATGGCTGAACGATTCCTCGGCGGCGGGCAACGTGGGGCCCGGTGCGAGGTTCCAGAACACGAGCGGGAGCGGCGCGGCGCGGACGTCGCTCACGGGCAACGTGGGCGGCGGCCTCTCCCTTGCCAATGCATCGAACTTCAGCATCGAAGCCTGCGACCTCTCGGGGAACACGGGCGCGGGGCTTTCCGCCTCCGCCTCGACCCTTTCGGCCACGGCCTCGAGCCTTTCGGGGAACGGCCAGGAAGGGCTTGTCCTCACGAACGGCACGCGGCTCGACGCAACCGCGCTCGTCGTCGAATCCAACGCGCGCGAGGGGCTTTGGGCTCGCGGCGGTTCGGTGAACCTCTCGGGGGCGACGGTCCGCCTGAACGGCTTCAATGGTACGCTTGCGGAGGGGGCGAGCCTCAACCTCACGGACGGCGCCTTCGAGCGCAACGGAAGGTACGGGGTCTTCTACTCCGCGAATGCGACGGGCTCGTGGTCGGTGTTCTCGACCGCTTGGGTCGCGCACAACCCCGCGGTCCTCTCGGGCGGCGTACGCGTCACAGGGGGCACCTTCCAGCTCCTGAATGCCACCGTCGACCTTCAGGACGGGCCCGGCACGCCCTTCCTCTTCAATGTCTCGGGGAGCGGCACCCTTTCGCTCGACACGGCGAGGCTGCGCCCGGCCGGCCCCAGCGCCAAGTACGCCGTCCAGCTCGCATCGGGGAGCCTGCTTTCCGGCACGGCGTCCCGCCTGGAGAGCCCCGGCCGCGGGTCGCTCTACGCGGTGAGCGGCTCGTCTTGCCAGGTCGACCTCTTTGGGGTCCAAGTCGCCGACGCGTTCTCGCCTTTCACCTTCGCCGGCTGTTCGTTGACTTTCACGGACGTGGCTTTCACGAATGCACGAGCCGATGTAGTCGCGCTTGCTCTCGGCTCGACCCTTGACGCGCTCCGGCTCACGGTCGACAGCGCGGCAGGCTCCGGCGTCCTTGCCAACGCAAGTTCGGTGGACATCCGGGGCTCGTCGTTCCTCAGCATCGGAGGGGACGCCGTCTCAGGCCAGGCGGCCGACCTGCGCCTCACGGACAGCCTCATCGTCGGCACCTTCAACCGCGCGATCGCGGGGCTTTCCGGGCAAATCACCCTTTCCAATGTCACGGTCGACGGGGCGGTCCACGGGATCGAAGCCACCGACGCTCCCGTTACCGGGACACTCTTGCGGATCGTGAACACGACCGGCGCGGCAGCCGCGGTGACCGGCCTCGCTTCCGTGGACCTCAGAGATTCCGTCCTGCGCGCACCGGCCTCCGTCGGGCTCTTCGCCTCGGTGACGGGCCCGATCGACCTCGAAAATGTTACCGCCGATGGCGGAACCGCCGCGCTCGAAGTGGATCAGTCCGCCTCCCTCCTCATCATCAACTCGACGATGACGGGAGGCTTGACGGGCGCGGCCTTCGGCGCCGTGGGCGACTTCGAAATCCGGGACAGCGCCATCAAGGGGACGGCCCTTGGCCTTCGCGTTGGGGGCGCGGGCAACGGGACGCTGACGCGTTTCTCGCTCACCGGCGTTTCCGGGCCCGCCCTCCTCGTTGACGGGGCCGGCTCGATCACGGCCGTGACCGTGGACCTCGCGGGGTGGGACGGGGCGGCGGCTCTCAACCACGTCCCTTCGGTTTCTTTCGAAGGCTTCACCGTCGCGACGAGCGCAAACGTGAGCACCCAGGCCCTTTCCGTGGCCAACACAACTCTCCTCACCCTCCACGCCGGGTCGATGTCCGGCGCGGGCCCCGGTGTCGGGCTGCTCATCGACAACGCATCGAACGTCGACCTCGACGGCCTCGACCTTTCCGGGTCGCAGTGGCAGACGGGCATGGGCTTCGTGAACGGCGCGACGGTGGCCCTGCGAAACACGACCGTGCACGCGGGGCTCACGGGGCTCTCCCTAACCGCCGTGACCGGGTTCGCCGTGTCCAATTTGACGCTAACGGTCCTCGGCGCCGGTGTCAGCCTCTGGGCTTCCGGCCTCTCGCAAGGGACGTTCACCCGGCTCACGGCAAGCGGCGGCGCGACGGGCATCGGGCTTTCCGATTCCTCGTCCGTCTGGATCGCGAACACGACGCTTACGAACCTCACCTCGGCCGGGCTTTCGGCCTATTCCACGCTGTCGCTCCGCGTGAGCGACCTCACGGTCGACTCCGGCGCTCTTGGCGTCTCGCTGCGCGGCTGCCCGAGCGCGCTCCTCGAGCGGCTCACGGTCACGAACACGACCTTAGCGGGGATCTTGGCAAACGCGAGCGACTCGCTCACCTTGAAAGACGCGACGATTCGCCCCTCCGCGGGTGCCGGGCTCAACCTCTCCTCGTCGGCTGCCGTTTCACTGGACGCCGTCCGCGTCCAGGGTGGCTCCGACGCGTTGCGCCTCAGCGCCGCCACAGGCCTCTCCGCAACAAACTTCACCGTCGAGGGGAGCGCGGTGGGCGTCGCAGCCTACTCGGCGTCATCGGCAAACTTCACGGGCGCCCGCCTCCTCACCGTAACGAAGGCGGGCGTGGCCGCCTCCAACGGCTCGTCCGTGGACCTGTGGAACAGCTCGATTGAGGGCGGCCCTTCCCCGCCCTTCCGCGCGGTCAATGCGAGCCGCGGCGCGCTCGTGCGACTCTTCGACACGTCGGCCGACAACTCGACGGTCCGCTCCGACCCGGCCGGCCAGGCGGAGGTGTGGTGGTCGCTCCGGATCTTGGTGCTGAGCGGCGGTGGGCCCGTCGCGCAAGCCAGCGTGACCCTCACGGACAGGCAGGACGCGCTGGTGGCCAGCCTCGTAACCGACACGGCGGGGCTCACCGTGGCGCGCTACGCCCGAGAATTCGGGGACGCGAACGGGACGCGCACCTACGACTCACCGTACCGGGCGGCGGTCCTGGCGGGCGGCTTCGGGGGGGCCACCACCTTCGACCACTCGCAAGCCCAAACGGTCAGCGTGAACGTGCTCGACGTGCAAGCGCCCTTCCTTGAAGACCGCGCGGACGAACGGACGCGGCGCGGCGATCCCGTCGTGTTCCAGCGGTCGTTTGGCGACAACGACAACGTCGCGATCGTGCGCATGGAATGGTCCTTTGTCAACGAAACGGGCGCCCAAACAACCCTGTCGGGAATCCCGGTCAACGGGTTCCGGGCGACCTACGCGTTTTCCGAGCCCGGCCGGTTCGAGGTGACGGTCCGCGCGTTCGACGGCCAGGGAAACGCCGCGGCGGTCCGCTACAACGTTTCCGTGAACTACCCGCCCTTCTTCCTCCACCTGCCGGGCGTCAACGAGTCCGTGGCCCTCGTGGGCGTGCCCTTTTCCCTTTCCTTCGCCGCCTCGGACAACGACACGCAGGACATCCCCCTGCTCACGTATTCCGTGGACGGTCCGGGCGGCGCTTCGATGGTCGAGTCCGACTTCGTATGGACCCCCGACGCCACGGGGCGCTACCCTTTCACCATCTCCGTTTTCGACGGCCGCGACTACAGCCGCGGGCCCTTCAACCTCCTCGTGGGCGTGCTCGAGAAGCCGGGGAACCACCCTCCAAGGTTTGAATCCGCTCCCCGTGAGGATGCCAACATCCTCGACCCCTACGCGTACGAGATCCAGGTCGCCGATGAGGACCCGCTCGACCAGCTCGAAGTCCAGTTTGTCGCGGGGCCTCCGGGCATGTCGCTGGACTACGTGTCTGGCAGCCTCCGCGGGACCCTGCGGTGGGTGCCCGACCCGTCCATGTACCCGCGCGGCGCCGAGGCGTACAACAAGACGTTCCCGATCGTGCTGCGTGTAACCGACTTCACGGCCTTCGTCTACCAGAACTTCACGCTCGTCCTTCGAAACCCGCCCGACAAGCCGCCCGTCCTCCAGGCGCTGCCCGACATTCTGCTTGGCCCTGGTGAGGAGCTGACGATCGACCTGCGCCAATTCGCCTCCGACATTGACGACCCCAACGTGTCGACGATGCGCTGGTCGATCGTGCTGCCCGCCGACACGATGGGCGCGACACTCGGTTTCGACACGCAGGACCCGTTCAAACTCATCGTCCGCGCGCCCCAGACGATCGAAGGGACGCGCAGCTTCTATGTGACTTTCAAGGTCAAGGACCCCTCCGGCCTCTTCGACACCCGGTCCGTGCGCGTCGAGCTCAAGGGCCCCACGGCCTTCGAGACCGCCTTCCCGTGGCTCCTGCTCCTCGGGATCGTCGCCGCCGCCGGCGGCGCGTACGCGCTCCTGACGCGCCAGCGAGCAGGCGCGCTCATCGACGAAGCCGGCGCGCGGCCAGCCTCCACGCCGCAGAGCGGGGCGCCGGCGGCGCCGGCCTCGGAGGCTCCCTTCCCAGTCTACGTGGAAGGCGCGCTCCTCTACGACCGGTCCGACAACCTCATCGCCACCAAGGTCGTCGCGGGCTCAAGCCTCGACGACGTGTTCATCCTGATCCCAGCGCAAATGCGTGCCAAGCCTGCCGAGCCAGGGGCCCTCGTCCTCGCCTCCGTCGAGTCGCACGATGTCGCCGTTTTCCAGCAGGGCGACGCGTTCTTGGCGGCCGTCGGCCGGTTCGCCGGCGAGCCTTCGCCGTGGCTGCTCGACCCGATGAAAGCCGCGCTTGCCCAAGTCCAAGCGCGGGCCGACGAACTCAACCTCGAATCGCTGGAGATGCTGTCGGACGACCCCCGCGTCGCCGACGCCCTTGGCGCGCTCCTTGCCGTCTCGGCAGGCTCCTCGCCCGAAGCCGTCGCCAAGTACGCCCGCCAAACGAGCCTGCGGGTCGCGAGCGTCGTCGAGCACCTTGGGGGCCTCGTGCGCCTCAAGGTCGCCGTCGACAACAACTCGGGCCAGATCGCCGCGGATGTGCGCCTCTCGCTCGACTTCGACGAGAAGGTCCTGCGCCTCGAACGGATCGAGCCGGCCTTCGAACAGCGCCGCGACCGGATCCACCTCGGCAACCTGCGGCCCGGCGAGCGCAAGACCGTGGCCTTCTACTTCGACCCGCAGGTCTGCACGCGCTCGGTCATCAACGCCACGGCAGGCTGGGAGGACGCCACAGGCGAATTCCACTCGTCTTCCATGCGCACCCGCACGGCGGAGGTAATCTGTCCGGCGTTTTCGACCCCGCAAGGCGCGAACACCGCCATGCTGCGCCGCCTGCTGCAGGAGGAGCTCGCCTTCCGCGACTCGAAGTACTTCCGCATGGCGGCGGCGGCAGCCCCCCACGAGGTCTTCGAGGCGTGCAAGGCGGCCGTCCTCGCCCAAGACCTGCGCCTCGTCAAGCAATTCGAGGTCGAGCGGCCCTATCATGCCGAGGCCTGGTTCTACGGGGAGACCCAAGCCAAGGGCTCGCCGATGGTGATCTGGACCTCCGTGTTTGGCCAAGAGAAGGTCGCGCAGTTTTCCGTGGCCTCGAATGCGCAGCCTTCGATCACCGGCCTGTTGGCAGAACTTGGCCGGCGCCTCCAGGAAGCCAAGCCCGGTGGGAAGGGCGGCCCGGCCCTCGAGGCGATGGGAAAGGCGCAGGCGGCCGCCGAGGTCGGGACTCGCGCCACACTCATGTCGAAGAGCAAAGAAGGAGAGGCCAAGCCCAAGGACGAGTAGCGCGTCAAAGCACGGGCGCGCCCGAAAGCAGGGCGAGCGCGACAAACACCGCGCCGGTCGCGACGATGAGCGCGGCCATGAAGGGCTTCGACCCACGCAGGATGTCGGCCCCTGGAAGGCCGGGGACCGGGAGGAGTGAAAAGGCGGCCATGATCGCATTCACGCTTGCGGTCGTGTGGATGAGGAGCCCCAGGTAGGACCCCGCCCCTCGGTCAAGGGCGGCAAAGGCGAGCACGGCCGCGCCGGCGACGGCGAGGAAGGAAAGGGGCACGGCCGCGGCCATGCGAAGCGTCCCCTGGCGCGTGAGGGGGCCGAAGCGCTGGGTGACCCCGGGCGCGGCGAACACGAACCGGAAGAGGAAGGCGAAGAGCACGGAGATCAGGAGGAACTGGCCCTGCAGGCGGAACTCCGTCGTGCAGCCGAAGCCGCGGGCGACGCGCTTCTGCGCAAGCTGTGCGAGGAAAAAGGAGGGGACGGCCGCCACAAAGGCGAGGGGCAGGAAAAGGGCAAAGAGCCGGGGGAAGGCCCCCGAGGCCATCGTGATGAGGCCGCCTCCCAGGGAGGCGGCGAAGATCAGCGTAAGGGCGATGCACGCGCCCCCCAGGTGGCGCAATTCCTCGCGGCCGAATTCCGCGCCGAGGAGCGAAACGCTCGGCCTCACAAAGAAGCGCGAGGGGCGACCCAGGTCGTCCTGCCGCACCCTCTGCACGGCGCCCACCGACGCGCGCGCGCGTCTTGAGCATTTCCTTGGGGCCGCGCCTTGAGCGCGGGAAAGGGAAGTGGACGCGGAGGGAATTGAACCCTCGGCCTCCTGTTTGCAAAACAGGCGATCTGCCCCTGATCTACGCGCCCTTGGGGTTTGGTCGAGCCTTGCGCGTGCGGATAAGTGTTTGCAGGGGCGCGTCCCGCGGCCCAACCGTTAGATAGCCCGTCCGGCGTGGCCAGGAGCGATGGCGGGTCCTCGCGCTCTACGCATCGGGCTCATCGGCGGCAACCAGATTCCCGCGGCCCTGTATGGGCAGGCCGAGGACGTCGGGCGGCGCCTGGCCAAGGCCGGCGCGCTCCTTGTGTGCGGCGGCATGGAGGGCGCGATGGAGGCCGCATGCAAGGGCGCTGCCGCCGAGGGCGGCATGACCATCGGGCTCCTGCCCGACGCCACAATCGACCGCGCGAACGCGTTTGTCTCTCTCCCGCTTGCGACGGGGTTCGGGTACGCTCGAAATTACATGATCGTGTACAACAGCGACGCGGTCATCGCCATCGGGGGGAGCGAGGGCACCCTGAACGAAATGGCCGCTGCGCTCAACATGGGGCTCACCGTCGTCTCCCTCAAGTCGTGGCCGGTCGACAAGATCGGGACGCTGCGCCGCGGCAAGATCCTCCACGCCACGACGCCGCGCGAAGCGGTCCTGTGGGCGCTTGCCGCGGCCCGCGAGAGGGCGGCCGCCAACGCCAAGGCGCGCCCCCACAAGGCGCCCCGTGCCTGAACGGGGACGAGCGAAAGGTTCACCTACGCTGAGGGCGACTGGCCACGGGGGCGAGGGGACGGCGCGGTACCCGACCTACATCGACGGGCTCGACGAGGCCTTGGAGGGCGGGTTCCCCCAGGGCCACGCGGTGCTCATTCAGGGCGCGAGCGGCTCCATGAAGTCGACGCTCGCGTACTCGATCCTCCACCACAACGTGCGGGCCGGCAACGCGCGCGGCCTCTACGTTTCCTTCGAGCAGGCCCGCCCGTCGATCCTGTTCCAAATGAAGAGCTGCGGGTTCAAGACCGAGGAGGTCGGCGAGACCCTCGCGGTCCTCGACCTCGCGCTCATCCGCAAGTCGATCGGGGAGATCACGGGGTCCTCCTGGCTCGAGGTCTTCAAGATGTACGTGAAGTCGCTCCGCGAGCAGATCGGCTACGACCTCATGGTCCTCGACTCGCTTACGGCGCTCACCGTCGTGTCGAAGCCCAAGGAGCCGCGTGTCGAGATCTTCCGACTCTTCGAATGGTTGCGGGAGCACGGCTTCACCGTGCTCACGGTCTCCGAGGAGATGCCGCCCGGGATTTTCGACAGCGCGACGCACGACGAGGGGATCCTCGCCGACGGGATCATCCGCCTCGAGATGGTTCCGGTGAACGTCGTGGATGTGAAACGGCGCCTCAAGATCCCCAAGATGCGCGGGGTGCACCACCCGCTCGGCTACTTCGACTTCGAGATCAAGGGCGGGCGCTTCTCGGCGACCAAGGCCGTGGTGGACTAACGGGCAGGCCCGTTCAAGCCGGCTGGTTCACGACAATCGAGACTTCGAAGCTGTCGTGAATCTTCACGAACAGGGTGTTTTCGCAAAGCTTCCAAGCGAGTTGGACAGCCCAGGCGCCTGGCCTTGGCCCCTCCA
This sequence comes from Thermoplasmata archaeon, assembly GCA_041487695.1. Lineage (GTDB taxonomy): Archaea > Thermoplasmatota > DTKX01 > DTKX01 > DATEUP01 > DATEUP01. The sequence goes on from JBGPNV010000054.1 coordinate 9,754, forward strand.
CCACGACGTGCTCCTCGACGCTCCGGCCTTCCTCGTGCACATCCACCCACACGACGCCGGCCCCGTCTTTTACGACCATGTCGAAGCTCCCGTTGAACAAGACGTCGCCGGGCGGCGGGGCGGACTTCAACGAGGCGCGCAGGTCCACGGTGACGCTCCGCGCGCGCTGGGGCACATAGAATTGCCGGACATCGCTGTTCGCCAGGCACCCCTCGCCCGACGGGCCTTCCTCCGCCCGGTGATAGACTTCGAGGTTAGCGAATGGCTGCGAGGCGGCTGTCGGGTCGGTCGAGAGGAGCCCCTTGGCCGGGAACACCGTGATGCACCCCGAAAACGAGGTGCCGCCAAGGACGACGACAAAGGCCACTGCAAGGAGCCGCCCGCCTTTGGCCACGGGTAAATCAACCCGGAGCCCACCGATAAACCCGTCGGGCGCCGGACACAAAGGGGGGGCGCGGGCGCGCGGGCGAGGCCCCCGGGTGCCCGTGTTGCGCGTAAGCCCCCCCGCAATCGATGCTTTCTTAATATCCCAGTCTGAGCGGCGCGCCGCATGAAACGAATCGGCGCCGCCGGCCTGGCGCTTTGCCTCGCCGTCCTCCAGGTCGGCCTGGTCGCGGAGGCCGCGGGACAGGGCGGGCAAGAGCCGGTGGGCAAGGCACCCTCCGCCCCCGGCCTCGCCTTGCCCTTGGCGCGGCCGTGGATCGCGCTCCAAGGCGAACTCTTGGAGGTGCGTAGCGTTCCGCCGGCGCCCTCCGCCCCTCCCCCGTCGGCTTTGCTCGCGCCCGACAACTCGAACGCGACGCCCCCGGCCACGATCACCGTGGAGAACGTCCCCTCGCGCCTCTCCGGGACCCGCGTCCTGCCCGCCTATTCCATTGTGGTGTTCCGCCTCGAGGCCGCGGACGGCGACTCGATTATCTTCCAGGCCGACGCGCCGCAGGGGGGCGCCCAGGTGTTCGACTCCTACCTCTTCAACGCGCAGAACTACTCGACCTACTCGACGCTGCGCGAAGGCGGCGACGCAAACGCCAACGTGACCTTTTTCATCGACTACAGCCGCGCGAAGACGGAGCATACCGCGTTCACGACGGAACCCTTGCCCGCGGGAACGTACTTCGTCGTGCTCGACAACGACGAGCGCCTTGGAAGCGGCGCGGACCCGAACGGCACCGTTTCGGTCACCTTCGCCGTCGCGCTTGTCAACAACTCCTTGCCCCCCGCGGCGCTGTGGGTGATTTTGGTGGGCGCGGCCGCCGCCATCTATGCAACGATCCGGTGGCGCCCCGTGTTTGACGCGCGCTCGCCCCTCCTCGGGATCGAAGGCGACGCCGAGTCCGACGAGGAAGGTGCCGAGGATGACGCGCACCCCGACATGGACGAGGGCGAAGGCCCTCCGCCCCACCCCCTTTGACCTGCCCCCCATGGGAATCCGCACGCCCGTTTTTGTATCGGAAAACGTGAACGCGTTGCGCCCGTCGCACTTATATAGGGGTGTTCCTTTGCAGCATCACTTTGCCTTCTGGCAAAGACAAAACCTAGGTGTCCAGATGGGCCAACCGACGGGTCTCCACACCGCGCGCAAGCTGCGCAAGAACCGCCAGGCCCTACGCTGGTCGGACCGCTACTACAAGCGGCGCGTCCTCCACCTCAAGGAGAAGTCTGACCCCCTTGAGGGCGCGCCCCAAGCCCGGGGGATCGTGCTCGAGAAAGTCGGCATCGAGGCCAAGCAGCCGAACTCGGCGATCCGCAAGTGCGTCAAGGTCCAGCTCATCAAGAACGGCCGGCAAATCACGGCGTTTGCCGTCGGCAACCGCGCGATCGACTTCATCGACGAGCACGACGAGGTCCTCGTTGAGGGGATTGGCGGGCGTTCGGGCCGCTCCTACGGCGACCTGCCGGGCGTGCGCTACAAAGTGATCAAAGTCAACAAC
>JBGPNV010000055.1:0-11510 GCA_041487695.1 Thermoplasmata archaeon
ACGAAGGCGGGGGTCCACGACCTTGCCAAGGAGCACAACCCGAAGGACAAGGCCGGGGCGATCAAGCTCGCGATCGAAGGCAACGGGATGGAGATGGGGATCTTCTACAAGGAGGAGCGCGCGACGCTTGAGCAGGGCATCGCCTACCAGAAGGGCAAGGCCGTCGGCGCCGCGCCCTCGCGGAAGAGCGACATGTCCGACCTCATCCTGAAGGTGGCCCGCGACGAGGCCCTCGTCGTGAAGTCGTGAGCCGACCCGCAGGCGCCCGTGGAGCCCGGTCTACACCTTTTTGTAGGCGGGCCCCTTTCGAGCGGTTCAAGGGTGAACGCCCCCGCATGGCCCGCGACGTCCAGAACATGGAAAGCGAGGCGAAGTTCCGCCTTTCACGCGTCGGGATCACGGGCGTCAAGAAGCCCGTCCTCGTGCGGCGCAGCGGCAAGGCCGTCACGCTGAATGTGGCGCTCGACCTCTATGTCGACCTGCCGGCCCACCAGCGCGGCTCGCACCTTTCGCGCAACGCCGAGGCGATCAACGCGCTTGTCGAGGAAGCCGTGCACAACCCCGCCGACTCGCTCGAGGGCCTTTGCGGGCGGCTCGCGCGCGACCTCCTCATCCGCCACCCTTACGCGAAGGTAGCGCAGGTCGAGGGGTCGGCCGAATACTTCCTCGAGCGCAAGAACGCTTCGGGGCGCCGGTCGCTCGAGCCCTTCAAGCTGCTCGCCCGCGCGGAGGCCCGGCGGAAGGGCCGCTCGCCTTCGGTCCGCAAGATGGTCGGCGTGCAGGTCGTCGGGATGAGCGCCTGCCCCTGCGCGATGGAGACGGCGCGCGAGCTCATCGCCAAGGAGCGGGGCGACCCCAAGCTTGCCAAGATTCTGGCCGGCCTGCCCACGATCACGCACAACCAGCGCAACACGGTGACGCTCCTCATCGACGTCCACGAGGGCCACCCGATCGAGGCCGACGACCTTATCGAAATGGTCGAGGGGTCGCTCTCCGCGCCGACCTTCGGGGTGCTGAAGCGCGGCGATGAAGGCGCGCTCGTGCTCGCGGCCCACAAGAACCCCAAGTTTGTGGAGGACGTCGTCCGGGCGATCCTCACGAAGCTCATCCTGCGCTACCCCGACATGCCGGACGACGCGCACCTCACGGTGAGGAGCGAGTCGGAGGAGTCGATCCACCGGCACAATGCCGTGGCGGAACGCACGACGACGATGGGCGAGCTGCGCATCCCCTACCCCAAGCGTGCGCGGCAGGCGCGCCCTCATGGGTGAGGCCTGGCGGCCCGGGTGGAGCGGGGGCCGGTTCCGCGTCTGGGAGACCACGGCGGACATCGGGGTCATCGCCGAGGGCGAGAGTTTGCCGGCGGCCGTCGCCTCGGCGGCGGCCGGCTTGTACTCGATCATGTCGCCCGGCCCGGTCGCAGCGGGGAAACGGACGCTCTGGGTCTCGGAAGAGGCGGGCGACGTCCCGCTTGCCTTTGCCCGCGCGCTCCAGCGGTTGCTCATCGCCTTTGACATCGACGGGTTCCTTGGCGCCGGGGCGCTTGCGAGCGTGTACCAGGGCGACTGCGCGAGGGTGACGCTCGAACTTACCGGCGAGACCTTCGACCCCAGCCGCCACGGAGAGGGCGTGGAGGTCAAGGGGGTCACGCACCATGGGCTCGTGGTCGACGCCGCGGCTCGCCGCGTCGAGGTACTGCTGGACGTCTGAGGCCCCTCGTTCCACGGGGCAACGGCGCGCGGCTCGAAAGGCTTTATGCGGGCCTCCCCTTTGCGCGGAAGAGCGTTCAGGATGGAAGGCGCCCAAGTCAGCCGAAACGACGTCGTCGTGGTCGACGAGAACCGGCTGCGCATCCCCAAGGAGCGCATCCCCGGCATGCGTGTCGACGGGCTCATCTTCATGAAAAGCGGGGAGCTCGACAACCTCGTGAAGGACCGGGTGCTGAACCAAGTCGCCAATGTGGCCCACCTGCCGGGCATCCTCGGCGCCTCGATCGCCATGCCCGACATCCACTACGGCTACGGCTTCCCCATCGGCGGTGTGGCGGCCACCGACATCGAGGAGGGCGTTGTTTCGCCCGGGGGTGTCGGCTACGACATCAACTGCGGCGTGCGCCTGCTTACCACGGGCCTTTCCTACGACGAAGTCAAGGACAAGGTACGCCCGCTTGTCGACAGGCTCTTCGACCTTGTGCCCTCGGGCGTGGGCAGACGCGGCGGAGCCGTCACCAAGGACGAGCTCCGCGAGGTCGCCGAACAGGGCGCGCCGTGGCTCCTTTCGCGCGGCCTCGTCACCAAGGACGACCTCTTGCGCATGGAAAGCCGCGGCAGGCTCGACGGCGCCGACCCGAATGAGGTGTCGGACTTCGCCTTCCAGCGAGGCGCCGGCCAGGTGGGCACGCTGGGGGCCGGCAACCACTTCCTCGAGTTCCAGGTCGCCGAGCAGGTCTTCGAGCCGGAGACCGCGCGCGCGTTCGGGCTCACCGTCGAGCGCGAGCTTTGCGTCATGATCCACACGGGCTCGCGGGGGTTTGGCCACCAGATCTGCGACGACTACCTCGCCCTCATGGAGGCGTGCGTGAAGAAATACGGGATCGAGTTGCCCGACCGCCAGCTTGCATGCGCACCGACGCCCTCGGAGGAGGCCCAGCGCTACCTCAAGGCCATGGCCTGCGGCGCAAACTTCGCCTGGACGAACCGCTCCGTCATTACCGCGCGCGTCCGCGAGGCCTTCTCCACGGTGTTTGGAGACGAGGAGGCGGGAGGGCGCGTGCGGCTCCTTTGGGACGTTTCGCACAACATCGCCAAACCGGAGACCCACATGTTCGGCGGGGAGAAACGGCGCGTCATGGTCCACCGCAAGGGGGCGACGCGCGCCTTCGGGCCCCGCTCGGCGGACCTGCCCGAGGCCCTCGCCGCCGTCGGCCAGCCCGTCCTCATCCCTGGCGATATGGGCCGCGCCTCGTACCTGCTCGTGGGGACCGACAAAGCGATGGAGGAGACGTTCGGGTCCACCTGCCACGGGGCCGGGCGGAACCGGTCGAGGACCGCCGCGGCCCGGGACTTCGACCCGCGGGAGGTCGTGAGGGAGCTTGGCGAGCGCGGGGTCTACGTGAGGGGCCAGTCCCAGCGCGTGATTGCCGAGGAGGCTCCGCTGGCCTACAAGGATGTCTCGATGGTGGTCGACGTGATGGCGAGCGTGGGCGTCTCCCGGAAAGTCGTCAGGTTCCGCCCCGTCGGCGTCATGAAAGGGTGAGGGGAGAGGCCGGCACGGGCCGCGGCGCAAACCTTTAAGCCCGCTGCCTCCGTCGTTTCGTTCGGCCTTTCCGAGGCGGGGCGTGGCGAGTCTGACGGACATCAAACGGCTCGTGCTCGACGTCTTGAAGCCCCACCACCCCTCCATTGTCGAGGTGTCGAGGCGCCTCTCCGTGGTCGAAGGGGTCTCCGGCGTGAACTGCTCCGTCTACGAGGTCGACCTGGAGACCGAGAGCATCAAGGTCACGCTCGAGGGGCCCTCGATCAACTACGACCAGGTGCTCGAAACGATCGAGTCCGTGGGCGCGGCCGTGCACTCGGTGGACGTGGTTTCCGCGGGCTCGAAGCTCGTGGAAGAATCGCTCACCCCGCAGGACCGGCTCATCCGCTAACGGCGCCTGCGCCCGCGCTTCTTGTGGGAGAACTTGCCCTTGTGGGCCTTGTGGGGCTTCGACGTGGCCGCCTGCGGGACGGCCGCGTGCGCGGCGGGCAGGTTCAGGGCGACCTTGAGGATCGCTTCGCCCTTGGAGCCGACGGACGCGGCGGGGAGCAGCACCCGGCCCGTCCGCTCGAACCACGAGGACGGGTGGTGGTGCTCGTCCTCGAGCACGGGCGAAAGGCCTGCGGCCTTGGCCGCCTCGAAGACGGCCTTGGCCGTGGGGGCCTCGACGGCGTGGGCCGCCCTGACACGCCGGCCCTGCGCGCGTGTCTTGCGGGCGTCGAAATAAATCGGGTAGAGGACGAGGTACCCTTCCGAACGGCTCACCATGGGGTGTGCCTCCCATGCCCGAAGGGGGCCGCCATGGGGCCTTCCTACTCGACAAGCACGGCGTTCACGACGCCGTCCTGCCCGGGGCGCGAGGTGACCCGGGCGCGGCCCGCCGAGGTGTCGATGATCGCGCCCTTCGTGACGAAGTTGCGCTGGACATAGTTGGGGTTCGCGGGGTTCTCCTTGACCGTCGTAACCTCCGCGCGGGTGGCTTTGCCGGTTTTGGGGTCGACGATGTTCACCTTGAGCGCCCGAAGGACCCGCGTCTTGGTCGACCCCCCGCGGACCCGGAAGGTCTCGCCTTCGTGCTCCTTGGCAACGATCGTGGGCGTCACCTCGCGGGCGATTTCGAACTTGCGCTTGCCTCGCGCGTAGCGGCGCCGGCCGCCCGTGGGCTTCCGTTGGGACTTACCTTGCCAGAGGGCCATCCTGCACGCCGTCCTTGGTTTGCGCCGATCCGGGCGCGCGTATAAAAGCGTTGTGCGCCCCGTGCGCGCGTCCCAGTGACCCAAGCCAGCATCCCTAGAATTCGTCCTCGAAGTACTCCCCCTCGGGCTCGTAAACGGTCTTGCGCTTGGCCGCCCGGCGCACCGGACCTTCCTTCCGGGGGGGCGCCCCGGCTTTCTTGTCGCTTGGAGGCTTTGCGCTCACGGGCGCTTGGCCATCCACGGGGGCGTTGCCCGTGAAGCGCCGGTAGTGTTCCTTGAGCCTGTCGAGCCGGTCCCAGTCCTGTTCGCGGGCCTTGTCGAGCCAAAGCGCGATGCGCCGCTCGATTTCGCCCCGCGCGGTGAACTCGCCCGAGTCGAGCACGACCTTCTTCGTGAAAACGACCCATTCGTCCATCATCCGGGTCGGCACACGCACCTCCTTGAGGTGGCGCCGCTCGCGCAGGTGCTCAATGGCCCCCACGATCATGTCGCGCGCGGCGTTGTTCGCGTAGGCCTCCGCGAGGTGGATGTTGTTCTCGTCGCGCCGGTAGATCTTGGGGTCTTCGTGCGCGGGGCAGTAGGGCACGGTGGCGTTCGGGCAGTCCGGGGGGCAGCGTGAAGGGCCCTCCGCCTCCGCTTCGAACTCGTCGTCCCCTTCCACGGGGAGCGGACTTGCAGGGCGCGGTAAAAACCCTCGCGCGAGGGACACATCAGGCGAACATGACGCCCGAGTCGAGCACCGTGGCCTGGCCGGAGACCAGGAGCTTGTCGATCGCGTCGAGGAAGTCCTTGCGTGTCACCTTGTCGCGGTTGTCGCGGATGGCGAACATCCCGGCCTCCGTGCAGATGGCCTTGATCTCAGCGCCGGTGGCCTCCTCCGACCGCTCAGAAAGGTCGGCGATGTCGACGTCTTCGGCCATGGCCATCCGCTCCGTGTGAATCTTGAAGATCTGCCCTCGGGCCACGTCGTTGGGGACCGGGATCTCAATGATCCGGTCGAAGCGGCCGGGGCGCAGGAGCGCATCGTCGAGGATGTCCATCCGGTTCGTGGCCGCGATGATCTTGACATCGCCCAGGGGGTCGAACCCGTCAAGTTCGGCAAGGAGCTGCATGAGGGTGCGCTGGACCTCGCGGTCGCCGCTCGTGGCGATCTCGAGGCGCTTGGCGCCGATCGCGTCGAGCTCGTCGATGAAGATGATCGCGGGCGACTTCTCACGCGCAAGCTCGAAGAGCTCGCGGACGATCCTAGACCCCTCGCCGATGTACTTCTGGACAAGCTCCGAGCCGACGAGGCGTATGAAGGTGGCGTTCGTCTCGTGCGCCACGGCCTTGGCAAGCAGCGTCTTGCCGGTCCCTGGGGGCCCGACGAGCAGGACGCCCTTGGGCGGCTCGATGCCGACCTTCTTGTAAAGTTCGGGGCGTGTCATGGGGTACTCGACGGATTCCTTGACTTCGATGATCTGCTGGTCGAGCCCGCCGACCTGCGCGTAGGAAACGTCGGGCTTGATGATCACCTCGGCGTTGGCGATGAGCGGGTCCTTCGAGGAAGGCAGCAGGCTCATGACCGAGAGCGTCTGTTTGTTGAGCGCGACGCGCGACCCCACGGTGAGCTTGTCCTTGTCGACGAAGTCCGCGGCAAAGACAATGAAGTCGGGGCCCGTCGAGGAGCGCACCACGACCCGACCGTCCTCGAGCAGGTCGCGGACAAAGCCCACGATGAGGGGCGGGGTCTTGAGGCGGTCGAGTTCGACGCGCAGGCGCTTGATCTCCTTCTGGAGCCGGATGAGCTCGCCCTCGACGAACCGGCGTTCGCTTTCGGCCTTGCGCAGCTCGTCAAGCAGCTGGGCGTTGCGGGACTCGAGGTCCTGGACGCGTTCCGAGAGGAACGAAGGGACATCGGCGCCGCCATCGGCCGGGTCGGCGGGGTTTGGCATTTTTCGACCTCTGGATGAAAAGAATTCGGGCTGGTCGCGAGCAGGTTGGCCCTGCGTATAAAGCCTTTTGGAACAGGCCAGGTCGATTGTCCAGTGCAGCCCTTTGGCAGGCGCCCTGTCCTGCGAGGGGGTCATTATATCGCCCCACGCCGAACCTGGGGCGGAGCCCTTGGGATGCCCTGCGAGATGTGCGGAAAGCCACTCCCCTTCCACGCGACGATTGTGGTCGAGGGCGCGCGGATGCGCGTCTGCGCGGGGTGCGCGAAGTTCGGCAAGGTCGTGGAGGAGCCGCGCCCGAAGGGGGCGGCGCCCTCGGGGAGCGGCCCCGCGGTGGGCCCAGCGCCGCGCCCGCGCAACCGCGCGGAGAAGCCCGTGCCGCTCGAAAGCGATGAGGAGCTCGTGGCCGACTTCGGCGAGCGGATCCGCAAGGCGCGTGAGGGGCGGCGCGTGACCGTTGAGGACCTTGCCCGCGCGATCAACGAGAGGCAGTCGATTGTCCAGAAGGTCGAGGCGGGGACCTATTTCCCCGACCCCGAACTCACGCGCAAGATTGAAGCGTCGCTCCAGATCCGCCTGAGGGAGAGAGTCGAGGCCGTCCACCCGGAGAAGGCGCGCGCCCAGGGCGGCGTAACGATCGGCGACCTCATCAAGATGCAGAAGAAGTAGGCGCCGTCGGGCGGCGCAGCTCCTCGCGGATGCGGGGGAAGAAGGGCCCAAGGTCGACGCCGGCCTCGCGCGCCACAAGGGCGGCGGCGGCGGGCCAGTCGAGGAGCTTGTCCTCGGCCTTTCGGCGCACGGTTTGCCAGACCATGTCGGGGCTCGCCTTCAGGAGCGAGGCGGCCGCGGCGACAAGGTCGTGGGTCACGCCCGCGGGCGCCTCGAGAGCGGGCGGCCCGGGGGCAAGGGCCGAGCTGTCGATGCGGAAGTCAAGCGGCAAGTCCACCTGCGCGGGGTCAAAGGTCGGCGCGAGCGTCCCCTTCCTGTGGCCGGCTTTGAGGTGTCCGAGACTGAGGGCCAGCTCGAGGAGCCGGCGGGCGTCCTTTGGCGAGAACCAGTGCAGGTCCAGGGACGCCTGGCGAGCCAAGTCCTCCTCTGCAAGTTCGCGCTCGGCGGACCGGCGAAAGAGGAACGCGACCGCTTGCCGGATCTCGTCCATGGCCGGACCCCAGGGCCTTTTGGGCCTTCAGACGTAGGGGGTGAGCACCGATATGAGGTCGACCACGGCGCCGCGGTACGGCACACCGGGGGGGCCTCGCGCGCTTCCGGCCGTCTTGAGGTCGATCCCGCCGCCGAGGTAGAGCGCCCGCACCCCGGCGGGGAGCCCCGCAAGCGCCTGCCAGTCGATGGGAGCGCCCAAGGGACGCGACGCGTCGAGGACCAGGACCTCCTCGGCGCCCTGTAAGGTGCCCGCCTCGACGGCCTCCTGGAGCGACGAGCCCGAGAAGTCGCGCGAACGAGCCACGACCTGGCCGCCTCGCACGACGACCTCGAAGACCACGCTGTCGCTAAGCTCGACCGACCTTCCAATCTCCGCGGCGCTTGCAAGCGAACGCGTCGACACAAGCGCCTTGTGGGCGCCGCTCGTGAGGATCGCGATCACATCGTTCGAGTCGCGTACGCCCGCGTCCCACCAGACCTCGAGGCGCGACGCCTCCAGCCGCGCGGCCTCGTCGAACTGCGGCCTCTGGCCCTCGAGCCCGTCGATGTCGAAGACGAGCACCGCCTTGAAGTCCTTGAGGAAGACCTGCGCGAACTCGTCGAGGGAAAAGGCCCTTCCCTGTTCGTCTTCGACCGGCTCGTAGGAGTTGTTGTTGACGACCACCACGTCGCCGCCTCGCAGCGAGACAGCGGGGATGACTCGCGCCGGCTCTGCCATGGTGGAGCACCCCGCCGCGGCCGCCCTGAAGCAGGCGGCCCTCCAGCTTGAGGCCGCAGCTCACTGCGCGACTTCAACAACCACGACGTCGCGCACGGAGCGCATCGAGGTGAAAGGCAGGATGAGCCGCCCTTGCGCGTCCGTCTTGTAAAGCCGGGGCTCGATGTCTTCCGCGGGGATCACAAGGACATGCTGGAGGTCGCCCGTCCGGGTGTCGACAACGAAATTGTCGATCATCCCGAGGATCCTCCCGTCGTTTGTCATTACCGTCTTGCCGCGCAGTTCTGTGGCGAACTTCTTAGCCATGTGACCCACCCCTTACCCTAGATGTAAGAAACGTCGCTGTTCGGAGCGCGCTGTTTGGCCAGGCGCCCTTCGAGCGATTTTGAAACCGCCCGGTAATACTTAACCGTTTCTTCGTCGGCGGACGGCTTGATGACTTGGATCGCCTCAATGATGTGGCGCCGCCTTACGATCGTCTTCTCCAGGTCCTCGCGCAGCGCGACCATGGCGCTTTCGCGGATGAGGCCCTCGATGTCGGCGCCGACATAGCCTTCGAGCATGCGGGCAAATTCCTCGAGGTTGACGTCCTCGCCGAGCGGCACGCCGCGCGTGTGGACTTCGAGGATCTTGAGCCGTTCCTGGGCGTCGGGGGGCGGGATGTAAAGCAGCCGGTCGAAGCGCCCGGACCGCAGGAGCCCAGGGTCGAGGATGTCGGGCCGGTTCGTGGCGGCGATGACCACCACGTCGTGCTGGGACTCGATGCCGTCGATCGACGTCAGGAGCTGGTTGACTACGCGCTCGGTCACCATCGAGTCCGACGACATCCCGCGGCGAGGGGCGATCGAGTCGATCTCGTCAAGGAAGATGATCGTAGGGGCCGACTGCTTGGCCTTCTTGAAGATCTCGCGCACGGCCTTCTCCGACTCGCCGACCCACTTGGAGAGAACCTCGGGGCCCTTGATCGAGATGAAGTTGGCCTCCGACTCCGTTGCGACGGCCTTGGCGAGCAGCGTCTTGCCGGTCCCGGGCGCGCCGTAGAGCAGGATGCCGGCCGGCGGGCGGATCCCGAGGCGCTTGAACACGTCGGGCCGCTTGAGGGGCAACTCGACGGATTCCTTGAGCTGGAGCTTGACCTTCTCGAGCCCGCCGATGTCGGTCCATTTGACCGTAGGGATTTCGATGAAGACGTCGCGGAGGGCCGAGGGCTCGATTTCCCTCAGCGCGGCCCGGAAGTCCTCGGACGTCACGCGCATCTTCTCGAGGATGGCGGGGGCAATCGGCTCGTCGAGGTCGATGTCGGGCAGGTAGCGGCGCAGCGCCTTCATGGCGGCTTCCTTGCACAGGGCCTCGAGGTCGGCGCCCACGAACCCGTGGGTGATCCTTGAGAACTCCTCGATCGAGAAGCCGTCCTCGAGCGGCATGCCCCTCGTGTGGATCTGGAGGATCACGTGGCGCCCCTGGTAGTCGGGCACGCCGATCACGATCTCGCGGTCAAACCGCCCCGGGCGGCGAAGGGCCGGGTCGATCGCGTTTACGCGGTTCGTGGCGGCGATCACGACCACCTTGCCGCGGGCGTTGAGCCCGTCCATCAGCGTGAGGAGCTGCGCGACGACCCGGCGCTCGACCTCGCCCTGGACATTCTCCCGGGAGGGCGCGATCGAGTCGAGTTCGTCGATGAAGATGATCGACGGTGCGGCCTTCTGCGCTTCTTCGAACTTGTTGCGCAGCTGCGCCTCGGACTCCCCGTAGAACTTCGACATGATCTCGGGGCCTTGGATCGAGAAGAAGGCCGCGCCGCTCTCGTTGGCCACCGCCTTGGCGATGAGCGTCTTGCCCGTCCCCGGGGGCCCGTGGAGGAGCACACCCTTGGGTGGCTCGATGCCGAGCCTGTCGAAGAGCTCGGGGTGCTTCAGCGGCAACTCGATCATCTCGCGCACGCGCTGGAGTTCGCGCTCGAGGCCGCCGATGTCCTCGTAGGTGACCGTCCGCGCGACGGTCTCGGTCTGCTTCGTCGCCTCTTCCTTGACCTCGATCTCGGTCGAGTCGACGATCTGGACAATCCCCTTGGGGTCCGTGGACGTGACGCCGAAGGGCAGAGCGCCGCCCATGAGCGCGATCCCTGGGACGATGAGGTTGTCCCCGACCACGACCGGCCGCTTCATGAGGCCGCGCTTCACGAAGGTCTCGATGCCCTGGCCGAATTGGATCCGCTGGTTCTCGGAGATCACGGGGGCGAGGATCACCTTGCGGCCCGGCTTCGCCTCGGCCGGCAGGACCTCGACCTTTTCGCCGATCGTGGTGCCCGCGTTCTTGCGCACGAGCCCGTCGATTCGGATGATGTCCTTGCCCTCGTCCTCGGCAAGGACGCGCCAGACGACGGCGGCGGTCGTCTTCGTGCCGCGAATTTCGATGATGTCGCCCGGCGAGATGTTGAGTTTCACGCGGGTCGCGGTGTCGATGCGGGCTTTGCCCGTGCCCACATCCGCCTGGATGGCCTCGGCCACGCGCAGGAAAACGGACTCTGGCATCGGAAATCCCAGCCCCGCGTCGCTATTTATTGACTCGGCTTTAAGGTTGTCTGCCGGGCTTTGCGGGGCGAAAGCGGCGCCTTCCAAGGCCCGTCAGGCCGGCGCTTTCGCGGCGTTAACCCAGGCCTCTTCGACCGCCTGGATGAGCTCGAAACCCTTGGGCGCCCCGACGAGCTTGGCCGCAAGTTCGGCAAGCAGCGGGACGGCCTCGCCGGCAAAAGAGCCGTCGGCGATCGCCCGCCAAGCGGCCTGCGTGAGGATGAACGGGTGGTCGGATGTCAGCGTTGCCGTGTCCGTGTGGGTCGCGCCGTCGAGGAAAGCGACCGCGACTTGGCGCGGGGAGGTCCCCGACTCGAAGAGGCCGCGCAGCGCCGCGTGGGCCTCGGCGAGGTTCCCGCTCGTGAGCCCCACGAGCAGGCGCCCCGCGTAATCGCGGCCGCCTGGTTGGGGGTGAGGGAGGTCGCGCACGTCGAGGAGCCGCTTGGGGCCCCGGTACCCGTGGGCGATCGAGAGCGCGGCGTTGAGGAGCACGGCGCGCCCCACGGCGGGGTGGAGCTGGCGGGCGATTCGCCGGGAAGCGTCGGCAAGGACAAAGCGGTGGCCAAGGCCCCCGGCCTCCTCGAGGGCGACGCGCTGGAGGGCGCGGCCGGTCCCTTCGAGGCCTTGGGGCCCCTGCGACGCGCGGGCGATGAGCGGCGCGAGGGCGGCAAGGTCCTGC
>JBGPNV010000056.1:0-11338 GCA_041487695.1 Thermoplasmata archaeon
ATACACTCGTGTATGCAATTCGTCAACCGCCGTGAAGAGCTCGCCGAGCTCGAGGAGGTCCTTCGCTCGAAGAAGGCCGTCCTCTACCGCCTCGTGGGGCGCCGGCGCATCGGGAAGACCGCGCTCCTCGCGGAGGCCTGCCGCAGGCATGACGGGGTTTACCTCTTCGTGCCAGAGGGCGACGAGGGGCGGGTGCTCGCCGAGCTTCGCAGGCAAGCTGGCGAAGTCGACGGAGGAACCGTGCTGCCCCCCGAAGGGTGGGAAGGCCTCTTCCGCTTCCTCGAGCGCTTCGAGGGGCGGCCCGTCGTCCTCGACGAATTCCAGCACGTGCTGGAGGCGAGCCCGACGGCGGTGAGCCTCCTGCAGCACGCGTGGGACAGCCGCCTGCGCACGGGAGCGCACAAGTGGTTCTTGTCGGGCTCGAGCATCGGCATGATGAGGAAGCTGAGCTCGGGGACAAGCGGCGCGCTCTTCGGGCGCCTCACGCACAACCGCCGGCTCGGGCCCTTCCGGTTCAGGGACGCGGCGCTCCTCTACGAGGAGCTGCCCCCCGCCGAGGTCCTCGAGCGGTTTGCCGTCTTCGGCGGTACGCCGCACTATCACGCGCACTCCGTAGGCCGAGACCTGCGCTCGGCCGTGTTCGAGAGCCTGCTCGAGGACGCGGGGTCCCTGCGGGAGGAGCCGCTTGAGCTCCTGCGCTTTGAACTCAGCCGCCCCGCGCGCTACAACGGGATCCTCGAGGCCGTGGGGAACGGGAAGCGCACGCTCGACGAGATTTGCGCGTACATGCACCTCGCCCGCCCGGGCGACATCACGCGCTACCTCGCCTACCTGCGCGACGACCTCGGGCTCCTTGTGGGCGACGAGCCTGTGGGAGGGGCAAGGCGGGCAGGCCGGTACCGCTTCGATGACCCCTTCTTCCAGTTCTATTACCGCTTCATTTCGAGGAACATCCCGGCCCTCGAGGTCGGGGGCAAGGCGCTGGTCTGGGCGAAGATCAAGCGGGACCTCCCCTCGCATGTGGGCGCTGTGGCCGAGGAGGTCTGCCACCAGCTGCTTGTCGACCGGAATGGGGGGACGCTGCGAGGGCACCGGGTCGCATTCGAGAGTTTGGGCCGCTGGTGGGGCCCGGCGCGCGGGAGGCGAGACCTCCAGGAGGAGGTCGACCTCGTAGCCGTGGGGGAGGACGAGGCGCTGATCGGCGAGGTTTCATGGGGCGCGCGGCCGGCAGGCCCGGAGGTCGTCGAGGGGCTCGCGCGCAAGGCCGAGTTCCTGCCGGTCCCGCGGCGGCTTGCGCGGCGGTTCCTGGTGGTCGCAAGGGCGGGGTTCACCGAGGCAGCAAAGGACGCGGCGCCGCCAGGATCGATCCTCATGGATGGCGAAACCTTCCTGAAAGAGGCTATGGGCCGGGGACGGTAGGGGGGATCCACGCCCGCCGCCGCGGGCGGCCGTCGGTCCCCCGGGGCAGGCTCAGCCACGGGAGGGCGCGCGGGGGGACGAGCTCCCCAAGGGGGGGGGGCGGTGAGCCGGGGGTACTGAGCGAGGCGGGACCGGATGTGGTCGTGGAAGTGGTCGAGCAGCTGGGGCTTCACGTGCTTCCTTGGCACCGCCGTCGGCGGCGGCGCCTCGAGGTGCTTCTTAACCGTGTTCCAGGCGAAGCCCGTCTCACGTTGGATGTCACTGATGTTCAAGCCCTGTCTGGCCAGCTCTTGGATGGCGGCCCACTGTTGCAGTCGAAGCGTACCTTCTGCCCCCTCGTGAAGGAGGGGGGATGGCGGCCGATTCATCAAAATTAGGCCGCCACTCTTCATCCATTCCACGCCGCCACCGACGCGCCGGGAGTGCGAGATCGATATCGAGATTGAGGGAATGTGAGGCACGTCGCAACGGCTCGCAGCACCAGTTTTCGCCCCCTACCCCGCCAACGCCTCCACCAGCCTGCCCAACCTCAACTGGAAGGGCTCCTCCTCTTCGCCAAGCCCCGCCGCCGCGTGCGCCTCCCCGCCCTTCGCTGCGCGCCCCCTGCGGCGGCGCCCGGCGGCCACCCCCACCTCCGCGAACGCCAACGCGCCCTCGCCTCACGCGCGCGCCCCTGTCGAGGGTGCAGAGGGTGAGCGGCTTCCAACCTTCGAGCGGGGCCTCCGCAAGCCCCAACTTTGGTCGCATCCGTCAACCCCGGATTGAAGCGATGCGGTGGCTCGACGCAAGGTATAGGCATATAGATATACAACATACGCGAAATGAGTAGATCATGACCCGCGCCGAGACCCTCTACGCCTGGCTCTTGCGCGTCTTTGAGAGCCGCGCCTTTACCGTCGGCGAGTTCGAGGTCACCTTCCCATCCCCCCGCCCGCACCAGGCGCTCTCCGAACTCAAGCTTAAGGGCTTCGTCGAGCGCACAGGCCGCGGCTCGTACCGGGCGGTGCGGCCGGACACATGGGCGCGCGCCAGGGCTGCGGTCACGGTCCAAGCCGTCCACCAGATCGTCGCCGAGGCGGGGATGCCCTATGCCTTCACGGCCTCGTCGGCCGTGCGAGTGTGGACCCGCGGGCGCTACGCGGCCGGCTCGTCACACGGCTACCACCCGGTCGAGATTGCCGTGCGCGCGCGCGATGCGCGCCGCTGGAAGGAATCCCTCGCGGCGCGCGGCGTTGTCGCACGGGACGCCGACGCCCGCGGCACCTCCGCCGGCGTCGAGGTGGTCCTCCACCGCCGCCCCAAGATTGACGCCTCCCGCTTCGACGGAGTGCCCGTTGACCGCAAAAGGCTCGTGCTCGCGTACGTGCGGCGCCACGCAATCGTGTTCGCGCCCGCAGAGGGGATGATCCGGCATGCCTGATGCCGCGGCTGCGGAGGCGGCCTCGGTCGCCGCCCTTACGCTCCTTACCTCCGCCGAGGTCGGGGCCGTACTTATCGGCGGCTACGCCATCTCCTCCTTCGCCTTCGGGCGGACCTCGGTAGACCTTGACTTGGTCATCGACGGCCGCAAGGCGCCGCCCGCCCGGGCGCTCCTCGAAGCGTCTGGCTTCGCGCTCTCGAGGTCGCGCAGGCTCCAGGGCGGCGACTATGCAGGCGCATTCGAGCTTTGGCGCCACCCCTCGGGCGGGCGCGTGGACCTGTTGGTCGGCGGAGTCCAGGACCGCAAGGTGGGCGTTTGGATGGCCCAGGGCTACCTGGCCAAGAACAGTGAGGAGCGGGCCGTCCGCGCCGCTTTCGGCGCACCGGCCGTCCGGTGCCGGGTCGCGACTCGCGAGCTCCTCATCGCGCTGAAGCTGCAGCCGTTTCGCCTTGTCGACCGGCGCGACATCTTCGCGCTCTGTTTCGATGCCCCGGATTCACCGGCGCTGCGCCGGCACCTCGATCAGCTGGGGAACCCGATACTTGGCGTGCGCCTGCGCCAGATGCCGGCAATCGTGGAGGCGCGCGCATTTGAAGACTCATTCAAGGGCGTCTACCGGGTCGTGTCGGAACGGGTCCTTGCAAGGCTCAAGCGAAATCTGGGGGCCCTCGTGCGCGAAACCTTGACCGACTGAGCGCACCCCGCCCCGCTCACGCCGCGCCCAGCCTCCCCAACCTCAACGCCGGTGGCTCCTCGGCCCGTCTGCGAGCCACGCCGCCACGCGCCCCACTCTGGCAACTGGCCCCCGGCCGCGGCGCCCTGCGGCCGCGGACGCGCCCTCGCCTCACGGGGGCGAGGAGGTCTTGCGGGAGAGTCTCGGGGTTCCCTTCCACCAAGGGGGTGCCAGGGTAGCTCCCCGCGGCGCTATCGTATGAGTTGCGCCCGCTGCACCCTTTCGTAAAGCCTCTCTTCAATGGCCCCCTTGATCGCCCGCACCTGCGAGGGGTCAAGGGTCGAGCTCAGTTCCATCAGTAGTGTGCCTCTGGCACCCGTGGGCCGAAGTTCGACCTGCAGCTTGTTGTCGAGCGGAGCCCACTTGCGTCCCCCCTTCCGGCCCGCAAAGGCCGGGGCGGCCTTCGGGAACGTCTCTCGGATCCCGCCGCCGACAGCGCGCGCGACTTCGTCGATCGTGCGGCCGCCGCCATCGATCCGCATCCATGACCGCACGGTCTCATGGAGGAGGTTCTTCTTCCGAGGGTGGGAGGCCCAGTAGCCGACGGGAATCGAGGAGGGTCCCTCGTGGGGCAGCGGGGTGTCCGGCCAGGGCCCGCCATCCTCCTCGAGCCCCGAGGCCGCCCAGCCGAAGGTTTCGGCAACGGCCTCCGGCCGCGCGCCGCGGCTCAGCCCCATCGTGGGGTGTTGGATCGCGGCCGGAGCACCGGCTTCGACGGCCTCGACCTTTGGTGTTCTAGGATCCACCTGAGCCTCGGCAAGTGTTGCGAGCACAAGTCCCTTCATGATCCGGTGCGTCTCGGCGTTGCCAAGGCCGGCCGTCCACAGAGTAACCCATTCGCTTTGGCGGTCCCAAATGTAGCCCTCGACCTGGTACGACGCAAGGCCGACGCTGCCGAGCCGCCAAAGGTAGGAGGGCGCCTTCGCAGGGTGCGTCTTGCCGGCGGTGTACCCACGGTGCACGACCCTCTCTCCCGTAATCACCAAGCCGAGGTCGGCGGCCGCCCACCGCAGGGCGCTCTCGAGACTGTGCTAGCTGTATCGCTTTGGCACGAAGGTGAATGTGGAGACCCCGCACGTGCCGTCGGGCGCGCGAGGAGGTGCCTTCGCAAGCCACAGGAGGGCCGTCGCGACCATGCCGAGCGAAAGCGGGGCGATCGGTCCAAACGCGAACCACGGACTCACCGGGGCCCCGCCGGAGGTCAAGAAGATGGGCGTGGTGGCGGCGGCCATGAGACCGGCGACGAAGAACGACCAGAACTGCGAGTCGCCAATGGGCCCAGGAGCGGCGAACAGGCTCCAGATGCCGGAAGGCGTCGGCGGCCGACGCAAGAAGCCGGGCCGTTTGCGGGGAATCAGGTCGGGAATCTCCGTGCCGTCGGGCAGGGTCGCGACGTCCCATGGCCGGGCCCCCCTCGTTGAGCCTGAGTGGACGAATTGGTCGCGAGCAGGAGCTTTCTTCAAACGAGACTCATAGGTCGCCGGCTCGCGCGCATCCTCCCAGGCCTGCTTCACGCGCTCGAAGGAACCCGCCTGGCGCACGCTCGGGGCCCGCGCCTCGGGTTCGGCCGATTCGTTTTCTTCCAGGTGCTCTTCCTCCGTAGCCGCGCCCCGCCAAGGGGCCGCCCGGCCCGATAATCCTTCTCGCGGGTCCGGTGCGGAGGTTCGGTTTGCCCGCGCCCTCCCCAACCCCTCGAGCCCCCCAAATACCCCCTCCCCCCTCTGCTACCCCATGCTCCACTGCCCCAACGAGACCCTCGGCTGGCACCCCGAAAAATCCGATATCCGTTTCTTCGCGGAAGCCATCGTCGAGGTGAGCAACCTCTGCCTCGTGCAGGAGTTCATCGAGTTCCTGCCGACGGCGGCCAATTGCGGCTTCTGCATGGCCGACGCGGTGGACGACGGCGAGTATTGACCGCCGGTCTCCGCGAGCCACTGCCTCACCCGGCGCCCCGTCCGGGCACCCTGCCCAAGTCCGCCCCTGCGGCTGCGGTGCCCCGCTGGGCGGAAGCGATGGGCGAACCCGCCCCGTGCTGGCTCTTTCAACGGTTCGTCGAGCCGCCTGCCGACGCGAGCCAATTGCGGGTACTGCATGGCGGAGGCCGTCGATGATGGCGAATATTGGGCGCGGTCGCGACGTGCGCGCGGTGCGGGCCATGGGTTGGATCCGCCGACCCCCCGCGTTGGGCGGCACGGTCGCGAGCGGCCGTCTCAAAAGGTCTCCGCGCGGATTATATAGACGGCGTCAGTCATGGTAATTCTAAGAACCAGGGCGACGCCTGCAAACGGCGGGAGTTCCAAATTCGGCGTCGGATCAGGGGGGGGGTTAACCATGACGCTTGACGACCTGGCCCGGATGCTGACGTCCCTGGCTGGAGCCACGCACACGGACCTGGACGCGGAAACGTTCGACAGTCGCCTTCGCATTCAGAAGGCGGTCTACCTCTTCAAGGCCCTTGGATCTCCGGCTGCCCAGAGGTATTGCTTCACCGATTACTTCCACGGGCCGTACGCTCCAAACCTTGCCAAAGAGTATTACGCGCTGAAGGACGCGGGAAAGCTCAAGGCTGCGGTCTCTCGGGCCTCGGCGACGCGTGCCCCCTCAGGAAACCCCGCGGTCGTCGCGGACGCGATCCGGCGAGGCAACGCCTTTCTTGAAGCCGTGACAACGCTTCACTCCATCGTAACGCGGAACAAAGGGGCCTCGGTCGCCCAGATTCGGGGGAGGTTCAAGACAGTGAAGCCCCACTTGGACAGCCGGTTCGAGGAGGCTTGGCGTTTCCTCAAGGATCATCAACTCATCGCAGGCCGCACATAGACAACGACGTCCTCCGGATGGCATGCGGCGCCGATGCCGATCAAGACAGGATCGAAGGCGCGCGGAGGCTGATCCACAACAGCCCGGCCCCAAGCGCGGCGGTGGCGTTGGCGGCCGTGGGCGAGTTTGTGCTTACGGTCCAGCGGGACTCCACGCGCGAAGAGGCCGATGAGGCAATCCGGCAACTCATGGACGCGGCCCAAAAGGGCAGGATTGAGTTCGTGGCCTTTGGATCCGATGCGAAACGGATGGCCGAAATCGTCAAGGCGCTGACGGACGCCGATGAGGAACTCGACCCTACGGATGCACTCATTGCGGGGTCCCTGATCCTGGATCCCCGAGCCGATGTTCTCTTCACGACCGATCACGTTTTGCTCGAGAGCACGGAGGTCGCGAAGGTCTTCAAGGCCCACCACAAGGCGGCCCGTGAGTTTACGTCCGTGGCGTACACCGCTGCAAAGAACCGCAAGAAGCGATTCTAGTAACTCGTCTTTGCGGGGGCCGGGGTCTCGAGGCTCTGCCTCTTCCCCTGCCTTCATCGAGTTCCTGCCCGCGAAAGCCCATTGGGCTTTTGCGTGGCGGAAGTGGTGGATGACGGGGCGTGTTGAGGGGGCATGGCGCCAAACGCCTCTGCCCATCCGGGGGGTGCTGGCACTGCCCGCGTCAACTCAAATTTCGTACCCGTGGCCTCGTTCCCAGATTTCGGTCACGAGCAGGTCGTTGCCCTCGACCGCGTAAACCGCGCGGAACTTGCCAATGCGGAGTCGATACAGGTCCTGGCGGCCGCGCGTGCCATGGAGCCGTTTGATGTCGGCCCCCGGACGGGGGGTGAAGGGGTCTGCCTCGAGCGCCCGCAGGCCGGCGACAATCCGGTCTCGATGGGGGCGTTGAGCGCGCTCGAGGAATTTGCGCGCATCCCGGTGGAGGGAGACCTGGAAGGTCACGCGATCTCATCCAGGGGCGTGAACTCTTTCCGCTCGCGGAGCTGGCGGTACTGGGCCTCCATGAATTCTTCGTACTCGAGCCGGTCCATCAGGCGGTCGAGGACCTCGGAGTAGGATTGCCCTTTGAGGCCGTGGTGTTTGAGGCGGTCGCGCACCTTGGGCGTGACCTGGATGGTCGTGATTCTCGGGGTCGCCATATAGGTTCTATGTGGAGCCCATAGGAGTTAAGGGTTTGCCTCTGGGGCTTGCGTGCGGCCGATCGCGGGCCCCTTGTCGCCGTCCTTCACGGCGCCGGACTCGCCCCCCCGACACCTCTCTCCCCCGGCACCCGCCGCAACGCGGACGAAATCCTCGGATCCCAAGGGTTCAGGCTCCCTCCGCGGTTCATCAAGCCCCCTGCCGACTCGGGCGAAATGCGCCTTTTGCCTCGCGGTGGCCTAGTACGACCGCCAGTCCAAGCGCCCGTTTTTGTATGGAATGGCACATCTTCGGCCGTGCCTGACGATTCGCCGCCGGCCCCGCAGGGCGCCCTTGGCCTCGCGCCGCTTGGGCCCCGCCCGCTCATCGCCTCGGCCGATGACGCGCGCCAGGTCCGGCGCCTCCTCCTCTTTCGCCAGTTCTCGATCCTCCTGCTCACCCTCGCAACGTTCTGGCTCCTCCACTCATTCCTACCGGAGAACCTACCGCCGGCTCTCGACATTCTCATCGATTTCGGCGTCGTTGTCGTTGCCATCATGACATCGAGCCTGCTCGCCTACCGAGCCGGCGCGCGAGAGGCCGAAGTGCTGCGCTCCTCGGCCTCGATCCTCGGCAGTCTCCCCGTGGGCGTCGCCCTCGTGGACCGCGACTTCCGGATCACTTACGTGAACCCGGCGCTTGCGCGGCTCCTCGGGGTCCCGGCCTCGGGGCTTCACGGCAAGGACACGCTGGCGTTCACCGCGACCGCGAGCGTTGGGCGCGTCAAGGCCGAGCGGACCGGCCGGCAGGCGGGGCACGCGTCCTCCTACCGTCGTGACATGCTCCGCGCGGACGGGGCCGCCGTCCCGACCTTGATGGCCGCGCTTCCGTTCGTCAGGGGGGCGACCTTCGACGGCGAACTGCTCGCGTTCATCGACCTTAGCGACCTTGCCGAGGCAGAGGACCGGGCCCACCACTTCCAGAAGCTCTCGGGCTTCCTCTTTGACGCCGTCACGCATGACCTCTCGAACTCGCTGCAGAATGTCCTGGGGCTCGTCCAGGTAGCCGAGGCGCGCACGGGCCCGAACGACCCCGGCGGCGCCGCCGTGCTCTCGCGCGCGGCGGCGGCGGCGACGCGCGCGGCGGAGCTCATCCGCGAAGTCAAGCTCATCGCGGCCGCGGAGGGGGCCAACTGGCCGCAAGAGCCGCGGGCGCTCGGCTCCCTCGTCGAGCGCGCGATCGAGATGGCGCGCGTGCCGGCGCCCGTGCGCGTGGCGGCTAAGATGAGCCCCGCGAACGCCGCGCGCACCACGCCCGTGAACGAACTTGCCTCGATGGCCCTTGCCAAGCTGATCGAGGAGGCGGCCGATTGCGACGTCCAGGAAAAGGCGTCGCCCGACCTCGTGGTCGAGGTCCGGTCGGGTCCGGCCGCGGAGAACCGGGCGGACTTTGTCGTCCGGGGCTGCCGCCGGCAGTACCGCCCAGAGGACATCGCGGGAGCCCTTGCGGCGCCGGCCTCAAGGCGGGTGGGCGAAACCCTGTGGCGCTCGGGCGTGAAGCTTGCGCTTGCCTCCGCGATCGGTGAGGCCCACGGGTGGACGCTCCACGCCGAGCCGGAGGACGGGGGGACGGAGTTCTCCCTGCGGGGCCTTGTGCTCGACGGGGCGGCGTAGCGCGGGGGCCCACGTCGGGACCACGACAATTCGCCCTATCCAGGCCTTCGTCGAGTTCCTACCGACGCGAGCGAACTGCGGCTTCTGCATGGCGGAAGCGGTGGACGACGGGGAGTACTGAGAGACCGGGAGCCGCGGCCCCCCGCCCTAATGAGCGGCGGACAAAGGGGCCAACCGGGGTGGGGCGCAACGCGCGGAGGGCGGCCCACGGTGTTCTCTCTCCGTGGTCCCCCGCTCGCGGGGGCTCCGGCTTCTCTTCTATTACTAATGGAAGGTAATACTTATTACTTGAAACAGGTAATGCCTCAATCAATGGCAGCCAAGGCCCCACAGGGCATCGAGGGCGTATTCGGGAGCGCGACCCGGGCCCGAATCCTCGGATTGCTGGCGCAGGCCTCGGCGCCGCGGACAGGCTACAGCATTGCCAAGGAACTCGAAATCGGCGTGTCGAACGTTTACCCCGAGCTCAGACGGCTGGAGGCGATGGCGCTTGTCGCCGCACGTCTGGACGCAAAGGGTAGCAAGGTTTACACCCTGGCCGACGAAGACCTCCGCCGCTTCCTCCAAAGGCGAATGCGAGTCATGGCGGCATCAGATTGGCTCGCGGCCGAGCGCGTGGCGGAGCGGGAAACCCTCTCCAAGGATCTCGGGAAGCTGGCCCTCCGGCTACCGCGCAAAAGGGCGGGACGGAAGGATCTCGCCTTCGACGAGGAATTCCGGCGGCTTTCGCAGAAGGACCGGGCGCTAAGGCTGGTCAAACCAAACGTAACAGGAGTTCGGCGGCGTCGGGCTTAATCGCCGCGGTAACCGTTTGCGCTGGTAACGGGATCGTCCGTTCGGCGCTCGCTCTCGGCCTGCTCGCCGTAGGCGTCTCGCGTCCATCCGTTCACGCCTTGCGTGAAAGGCGTGCAGGCACCACCCGCCCCTTCTGCCACCGCCCGACGACGTCCCCGTGGAAGCGTGCCCACCCCTTCTTCCCGACCGTCCGGGGATCCACCCACGCCAACTCTGTGAACCAAGCAGGGCAAGCGACCTCCCGCCCCGGCTTGAGAGTCGCCTCGACAAGGAGCCACATGTCGTAGTGGAAAAGCCTGCGCCGCGAGGGAGGCCCCGACGCCTGATCGCCGAGTTTCCAGAATTCGACCTCGACCCGCGGCTCGCCGTAGCGCAGGCCCTTGAGCCCCAGCATCTCCTCGCCGATCTGGCGGGCGGCGTCGCGCGGGTCTTCGCCCAGCCGGAGCTGGCGCGCGGGGATCTTCCACCGGCCCGCGTCACCGCGCATGCGCTCGGGGGTCTCGCCGGCAAGTTCGGCCCAAGCCGGGTGCTCGCGCACTTTGCCGAGCAGCACGCGCCGCCCGCGCCGGACGAAGAGGAACACGCCGATGCACATGCCCCCTGGCGGGACCGTGTGGAAGCCTGCGTCGGGTGCGTACTTGTTAATCCAGAGGTAGGGGCCCTTGCCTTTCATGAGACAAGCCAAGGGCGCTCGCCGCAAAGAAGATTCGGGCAAGGGGCATGCCGGGAGGCGCCCAAGGAAAAGCCTCGTTAGCGAGAGTCACCATGCAGCCGCCGACACCGTGATCGCGCTCCTGTTCCTCAAGCCGGGCGCCGTCGAGTACGACTCGAAATTTGCCTGGCCGCAGCCGGGCCCGAAAGCCCCGGGAAGATGGGTGAAGGCGGGGAAACCCTCGGCGGGCCCGCCTGAGGTTCAGGGTTTCCTGCTCGAGGGCGCGCTCGCGCGGGTTCAGGGGGAGTGCTACCTCGTCGAGTTGCAGGGAGACATCAAGCGGGTGAAGGACGCGTTCGTCGCCCGCGAGGGGCGGCTCGTGGAGCGCCTACCATGGGACAAACGCAAGGCGGTCTTGTTTGCCGCGGATTGCGCGGCGCGCGTGCTGCCGGTTTTCCAGAAGGCTTGTCCGAAGGACGACCGACCAAGGAAGGCGATCGAGGCCGCGTGGGCGTGGACGCGCGGGGGCAAGCTCGCGCGCCCCGAGGCGGTTGCCGCCCACGCGGCCGCTCGAGCCGCGGGGAGCCACACGCGGGCCGCCTACGCCGCGCGCGCCGCAGGCCACGCCGCCGGCACGACGCACGCGGCCGGGCACGCGGGCGCCGCCGCGCACTACGCGGCGATGGCCGCGGACCATGCCAGCGAGCG
>JBGPNV010000057.1:0-11185 GCA_041487695.1 Thermoplasmata archaeon
AGCCCCATCCCCTCGGCCTTCGTGCGCGTCTCCTCGAGGCGCGTGAACCGTTCGAAGACCGCCTGGCGCTTTAGAAGCGGGATCCCCGGGCCCTCGTCTTCGATCGTGACGACCACCTCCGAGGGGGTCGCACGCACGCGCACGGCCACCTGCGTCCCTTCGCCCGTGTACTTGATCGCGTTGTCGATGAGGTTCTGGAAGGTGCTGCGCAGGATCGGCGCACCCACGACCCGCACGGCCGCTGCGGCCGGCTCGACCTCCACTTCGACGCGCACGTGGCGCCTCTCGGCGGCGCCCTTCAGGTTCGCGGCTTCGCGCTCGACGATTTGGCCGATCGCGAGGGGCTCCCGGGCCCGCAGGATGTCCTGGGGGTCGGCCAGCCGCGAGAGAAGGCGCGCGTTCTCCATCATGAGCTGGATCTGCTGGGCCGAGGCGCGGATCGACTGCGAGTACCGGTACACCGCAAGCGCGTCGGGCGCCGACTGGGAGTCGAGCCCGATGAGCTCGCTGTAGCCCATGATCGCATTGATGGGGGCCTTGAGGTCGTGGCCGATCATCGAGATGAAGAGGTCCTTCACCTCGTTGGCGCGCGAAAGGAGGAGCTCGCGTGCGCGGACGTCCGTGTCGTCGTGGACGGACACGAAGACGAAACGGTCTCTTGTGCTCAGCGGCCCGCCG
This sequence comes from Thermoplasmata archaeon, assembly GCA_041487695.1. Classification (GTDB taxonomy): domain Archaea; phylum Thermoplasmatota; class DTKX01; order DTKX01; family DATEUP01; genus DATEUP01. Next base: position 679 of record JBGPNV010000057.1, read on the forward strand.
AAGCGCTGCGTGAGGCCCCCGACCTCGGCGGCGGCAATGACCACCCGCAGCGAGCGCGCTGCAGGGGGCGCCGACTCGAAGCGCAGGACCTCGAGCTCGCTCTCCTTCTCCGCGACCTTCAGGAAGGCGCCCCGCAGCGATTCCTTGGCGGCGCTCGGCAGGGCCCCCTTCTCCAGCGCCTGGAGGAACGGCTCACCTTCGAGCGACTTGCCGGGGGGTGCGAGCGGCGCGCTTGCCGCGCCGTTCGCGAAAGTCGACACGCCCTTTGGGTCGATGACGACAAGGCCGTCGGGCATCTGCGCGAAGACCGCGCGCAACGCCGTCAGCGTGGGGAAGAGGACCTCGCGGCCGATCATCGTGGAGCCGAGGAGCACGATGGTCACGGGCAGCGAAAGGACAATCGGGTCAAAGGCCGGCGAGGTCGCCTGCTGGAAGAGCGCGAAGTACACGATGGCGGCGCCGAAGGGCAGCACGGCCGCCACCGCGCATCGCCGCGCGTGCCGGCGCTCGAGGGCAGAGGGGGCGCTGCGCGCCTCGCCCTCCAAAAGGACAAGGGCCGCCACGGAGCACAGGAACCCGAAGGCCCCGAACGGCACGAAGGCCGGGCCGACCGTCGTGTGGAGGACCCCCTCCGAAACGCTCGTGGAACTGACGACCAGGGTCGTGAGGACGCGCAGCGGGATGAAGACCAGCGTCGCGAGGTAAATGATGAGCAGGGCCGGCTTGAACCAGGGGAAAGCCACCGCGCCCGTGTAGGCGCCAGCGAAGTGGATGAGAGCGGCGGGCACAAAGGCGATCCCGAAGAAGCGGACGGTGTTCCAGGTCGTCGCGACGGTCGTGAGGTCCCCGACGGCCGCCAGGCGCGCGAGGCCGTCACCGATCCCGTAAAAGAAGGCCGCCACGGCGAGGATGAGCAGGGCGGTCTTGCTTTGACCAGGGCTCACATAGAGGGCCGCGATCCCGAAGACGGTAAGGGAGATCGAGGCCCCAACGAGCCCGGGAACGCCATAATAGACTTCGAAGGCCACGCCGCCTTCCACCCCCGGCGGGCCATGGCGATCGGGGTTTAAGTCGCTGATTGCAGGGCGGGGCGGGCGGGGCCGGGCAGGGCGGGCGGGGCCGGGCGGGGCGGGCAAGGCCGGGCGGTTTTAGCGGCGGCGGGGCCCCTGGCGCGGGGCAGGCCTTCCCGGACGCGGTCCGCCCTTGCTCCTGCGAGAGGGCCCCTCCTTCATCACGCGCGCCACCCGCGCTTCGAAGTTCGCGCGGAGCCCCTGACCGAGGTCGGCCCGGCGCCCCACCGCGTCGGTGCGGGCGGCGATCGAGGCCTTGCCGGCAAGGGCCCTTGCGATCCGCCCGCGCGCCCAGTAAGGCGCAGTGTGGACCGCCGGGTGCTGGAAAAGGAGGCCGTGCTTCGGCGGCTTCTTGCCTTCCTTGAGGTGCCGGAAAAGCGCCCGTTCGGCGCCGAGGACTTGCACCGTCGACGACGGCATCCGGGCGAGGCGCTGGATCGAGCCGGCCGATTCGATGAGGCGGGCCGCAAGCAGGGGGCCCACGACCTCCGTGAGGTTGGGCGCAAGGCCCCGCACCGTGCTCGAGAGCGCGCGGGCCTGGACGTCGGCCTCCGCGCGAAGGCGCAGCGAGGTCTCCGCGAGCGTCCGGACCGCCGCGAGGTCGCCCGCCGAAAGCGACGACCCCGAGGTCGGCAGGCCCTCGAGCCCGAGGCCCTTGAGGATCGCGTCCCGGGCCTCCCCCGAAGCGACCAAGGCCGCATACTTCTCCGTCGGGACGAGCCTTGCAAGCTCGGGGAAGTGCAGGCCGTACCATTCGCGCAGGCGCTCGTTCAGGCGGTTCTCCGACTCCCGGAGCTCGTCGAAGGCGCGGACCGCCTGGACGAGGCCAAGGTCGGGTCCCCGGGCGCGCGATACCGCCGCCCGCGCGGCATGTTCGAAGGCCTCGCGCCGGAGCGCCGCCTGGAAGCCAAATTCCTCGCCCCGCGAAGCCAGGTCGACCGGCACGGCCTCGGGGGGCGCAAGGCTGCCCACCTTGAGCTGGCGCCGCTCCGTGACGAGGACGCCCGTAGGCGCCCTCTCCGCAAGCCGGCGCTCTTCCGGGAGCAGTTCGCCTTGCTGGAGCAAGCCCAGCCGGTGGGCGACGGCCCGCGCGTCCTTGGGGAAGAGCTCCGCCTCGACGACCCGGTCGCCGTCCATGAGGAAGCTGCCAAACCAGGTCGTGCGCAGCGTGAGCATGGGGGCCCCCTCGGGTCAACCGGGGGAGCGTCAATCAACCTTTCGAGAGGCGCCGGGCTCCCCTTGCGCAGGTCTGGAGCCCCCCCTTGCGGGGGGGAAAGGGGAACGCACGCCCGGGCTTTCAGTCGCGCCGGCGGCGCACCGAGAGGCCAAGGGCCACCGCTGCCACCGCGAGCGCCACGAGCGGCGCGTCGAAGCCCGGCAGGAACGAGGTCTGCGTGCCGACCGACACGGTCATTTCCTTCGTGTTGTCGAACTCGTTGACCTCAAAGACCTGGCCCTTCTCCTCAAGCAGGCCCGTAACGGCGTCCGTGTAGGGCGGGTCGACGACAAACCGGAGCTGGTGTTCGCCCGGAGTCGCCAGCCACGCGAAGGTCACGAAGCCCTTCTGCCCGGCGGCCACACGCACGAGCTGGTCGTCCGCGATTCGGGAGCCGCGGTCGTAGAACTCGACCTTCACGGGGGCCGCTTCGATGTCGCCGACATTCGAGACCGCGATCGTGATCGCCGTGATCTCACCGGGCAAGGGCGTGGTCGGCGAGAAGTCGACGCGGTCGATCTTGAGGTCGGCCAGCTTGATCTGCGCGACGAGGATCAAGGAGTCCTGCTCGCCCGAGGCGCTTGTCGCGCGCGCGGAGAACTGGACTTCCTGCGCGGTGAGGTCGTGCGGCACTGTGATGAGCAGACGCACATGGGCCCGCTCGCCGGCCCCCAGCGAGAGCGTCGTGATGTCGGTCATCAGGTTGTCGCTCTCCGAGAGGACGAGCATGAAGTGCGCCTGCCAGGCGTCGACCGAAAGGTCCTCCACCGAGAGGGTGAAGTTGTCCGGCCCGTTGCCGAGGTTGCGCACCTCGAGGTCGTACTGCATGGTCTTCGCGGGCGAACCCGACAGGCGGAATTCCACGGCCGTGAGCTCGAGCGAGAAGAACTGGATGACCCGCACGGGCAGGGGCAGGAGGTGCGACTGGGAGGCCGAGTCGATCACCGCGGCGACCGGCGTGTGGATGCCGGAGCCCGCGTGCGCATCGGTCGTGACGCGCGTGTCATAGGTCCTCGACTCGCCGTGGGGCACGAAGATCGACTGCACGGCGACGGAGTTCTGCGAGAAGTCCATGGACCAGCCGACTTCCAGGAGCCCTGGCGCGAGCGTGAGCGTCTCGTCGCCGTTCCCGGTGTTCGTGACGGTAACGGGGAACGTCGCGGTCCGGCCCACGCGCACGTCCGCGGAGCTGCCGGTGTCGAAGTTGAGGCCGTAGACGCGGTTCACGAAGGTCGTGACCTCCGTCTGGCCGCTCGTCCCGAACTTGACAGCCAAGGCCGACACGACGAGCGTGAGGCGGGACGCGGCGATCGCGTTCTGGGGCACCGTGACGCGCAGCGACACGTCGGTCGTCTCCCCGCCGCGCAGGTAGATCGTCTCGACGTCGAGTTGCGCGAGCCACCCGACCTGGGAGGGCTGCTGGGCTTCGACATTGATCTGCGCCTGGCCGGCGAGGTTCCCGATGTTGGCCACCGACACACGGTAGACCACGGTTTCGCCGGGGTTCGCGTACTGCCGGTCAAGGTCCGGGTGCATCTGGATCACGAAGTTCGACTTGACCTGGACCATGATCTCCTTGGCGGAGAACACGGTCGAGTCGGCGCCGCTTTGGACGGTGACACCGATGTGCGCGAGGAAGTTGGCCGGAGCGAGAGACGTGTCCATCGGCACGGTCACCGCGACGCTGAAGGTCCCGGTCTCCTTCGGGTCAAGCGCGAGCGTGCCTGTGCTCGCCACGACGGTCCACCCTTGGGGCGCGAGCTCCTCACCCGAGCGGACGAGGATCATGTCCTCGCGGACGTCGCCCGTGTTCGTTGCGAACATGTTGAAGGTGACCGTCTCGCCATTGTCGGCAACGATCACGGGTTTGCTAACCCCCAGGTTGAGGGCGCGCGTCACGCGGACGAACGTGTTGATGCTGATCTCGTCCCAACTGCCTGGGGCAGTCTGCGAGGACGCGTTGATCCGTATCGAGACGTTGTCGCCTTGCTTCGCATTGCCTGGCGCGTGCACCGTGAGGTAGAGCGGCGCGACCTGTCCGGCATCGAGGGTCTCGATGACCGTCGTGTCGATGTCGATCTGCCAGCCAGCCTGGAGCGCGCCCGCCGTGAAGGACAAGTCGAGCGAGTAGCTGTCCGGCAGTCCGCCCTTGTTCTTGATGAACACGGGCAGCCGCTTCGTCTCGTTCGGGTGGATGAAGTACATGTTGGCAAGTTCGATCGGGTCGGCGTAGAGCTCGAGCGCGAAGTTGAACATGAACTTGTAGTAGATTTCCTGGTTGCTGTCGCGCATGTCCGTCCAGGCCACGTGGAAGTTGTCGTCCGGGTCGATCGCGATCCAGGGCTCTTTCTGGTCCGAGCTCTGCTGCGTGAGGCGCACGTTCTCGGGCAGGATCATCGACCCGTCCGAGCCGAAGAGCGTGTTGTCGATGACGGCGTAGTAGATGTCGAAATTGCCGTTGCGGGCGTCTTCCCAGACGACGACCGCAAGCCCCGAGGAAGTCGCGGCAATGCGTGGCATCCCCGCGTTCACGGCGTTGGGCGTAATGATGACGTCATTTTGCTGAAGGGCGCCCGACGCATTGACGCGGCTGTAATGGATCTTCCCGCCGGAGGTGGGGTCGAACCACACGATGTGGATATCGCCGTTCGGCGTTTCGGTCACATCCGTGAGTTTGTAGTCCGTCTGCGGCCGCGTCTTCACGGAGGCCATGTTCTTGACGCCAAACTTGTCCATCCGACCGAGCCAGGTGCCCGTGCCAGAACCGAAGGCAAAGAGGAAGTTGCCCGAGTAGCGCGAGGCCTTGATCAGCACGAATTCGCAGTGGGAGGCCACGTCGGAAGACACCACACGCTGCGACCAGATTTCCGTGCCGTCGTTGGCGAGCTTCGCGTAGAATACGTCCTCGCACTGGAACTTGTAGTCCTCGTTGGCGATGTGGACGGTGTCGTCGAGGCCCACGGCGAGGGACGCCGTGTGGGAGGAGGAGCTGTCGACGGGCCCGACCTTCTTCTCGGGGACGAGGACGTTGCCGGCGTAGTCGAACTTGGCGTAGCCGATGTTCTGGTAGTCAAAGTCGAAGGTGACGTGGAGGCTCTCTTGGCTGTCGATGTCGATCGTCGGGCCGTAGACGTACTGGGGGCCCCACGAGGTGTAGACCTTGGAACTGATGAACGTCTCTTCCGAGAGCAGGTCGCCTTGGCGGTTGAGTTTCACGTAGTAGTAGCCCGCGGGCGAACGGGACGACTGCCACAGGACGTGGGCATCGTGGTCGGCATCGACGGTGATCTGGGGGTTGTGGTCCTGGCCGCCATTTCGGGTCACGCGGATGTCGGTCGTCCAGGTCCGGCCCCCGATGACCTCGGTCCCGATCGCGGTGGTCGTCGGGGCGGCGGCGACCGCCGGGAAAATGAAGATCGTTCCAAGAAGCGCGGCGGCGCAGAGGTAGACAACGAATGTTTGACGCAAGGTGTGGCCTCCCACAGTCAGGAGCCCAGGTCGTGCCTAACGCTATTTAATGTTTATTGTACGGCGCGTGGAATGCGCAAGCCTGCAGGACGTTTGTTGAGGCGTGAACGCAGGCGAGCGACGGACGGCGCAGCTTCCGGGCCGCTCGCGGTCTCGACCACGAACGAAGCCGCCGCGGCGCCCCACCGGAGCTGGTCGGCGTTGTCAAGACCGCGCCAGCGCGCCGCGTAGAGGCCTCCGCGGAAGGCGTCGCCGGCGCCGGTCGTGTTGACGAGGCGTTTCGCCGGGACGGCGGGCTGGGTGAGCCGCTCGCGGGCCCCGAGGAACTCGGAGCCCCGCCTCCCGTGCGTGAGGACGAGCGCATCGACGTGGTTGAGCAGGTCGCGGTCTTTCCGCAGGCGGAGGTAGCGCAGGGCCGTCCTCCGCTCGCTGTCGTTCAGGAAGAGAGTGTCCGAGAGCTTCAGCATCCGCTTGAAAAGGGCGGGGGTCCAAACGTACGCAAGCTCCTGGCCCGGGTCGAAGGCCACGTGCCGCCCGAGGCCTGCGGCGAGCGCGCCGGCCCTCAGGTGGAAGGCGGGCGGGCCCGTGGCGAAGTGGACGACCTCTGAGCCCTCGACTGAACGGCGGTCCACGGGCCATTCGGCACCTTGGAGGGCCGCACCCTGGTTGATGAAAGCGACCTGCCGCTCGTCCGGGTCTGTGAAGATCCAACAGACCGGGGTCGTCGCGCCCGGCACGACCACAAGGTGGCGGAGGTCGACCCGGCGGCGGCGCAGGAAGGTGCGGAACGCCTCGGGGAAGTCGGGCCCCACAAACGAGGCGAGGGCAACCGGCGCCCCAAGGGTCGCCGCCACGACCGCAATGTTGGCGGCGGTGCCTCCGAGCGCGCGGACGGGGCCCTCGAAGGCCATCGACTCATCGGGACCTGGGAGCCGGTCGACGGCCGCGAGGTAGTCGATGTTCGTGTGGCCGAACACGGTGAGGAAGCCCACGTGCCTTCCCCCCCCCCCGCGTTCAGGTGCCCTCGTTCCACGACTCGATGGAGCGGCGCTGGGCACCCGTGAGCGTGTCGATCGAGGCGCCCAGGGAGTCGAGCTTGCCTTGGGCCACCTCGAGGTCGAGTTCAGGGGGCACGGGGTGGACGCCCGGGGCCATCGTGCCGCGCGCTTTCCACAGGCGCAGGGCGCAGAGGTACTGGATCGCGAAGGACATATCCATGATCTCGACAGGGTGGCCCTGACCGGCCGCGAGGTTTACGAGCCGCCCGTCGGTCAGCAGGTAGACCTTCCGGCCCCCTTCAAGGATGTACGCGTCGACGCCCGCGCGGGCGCGCCTCACGCTCGTGGACGCCTTGGCGAGCGTCTCGGGCGAGACCTCGAGGTTGAAGTGGCCGGCGTTCGCGAGCACGCAACCGTCCTTGATCCGCTTCAGGTGCTCTCTCCTCACGATGTCCCGGACACCCGTCGCCGTGATGAGGAAGTCCGCCTCCTCCACGGCCTTCGCCATGGGCATCACCTCGTAGCCGTCCATCACGGCTTCGACGGCTTTCACGGGGTCGACCTCGGTCACGATCACGCGGGCGCCGAGCCCGTCTGCACGCAAGGCGATTCCTCGGCCGCACCAGCCATACCCGGCCACGACGACGCACTTGCCTGCGATGAGGAGGTTCGTCGCGGTGAAGATCCCGTCAAAGGCCGACTGGCCCGTCCCGTAGCGGTTGTCGAAGAGGTGTTTCATCTTCGCGTGGTTCACGTCGATCACGGGGATCTTCAGCGCGCCGTCGGCCTCCATCGCCTTCAGGCGCACGACGCCGGTCGTCGTCTCCTCGTTGGCGCCCACCACGCGCTTGAGGTCCTTGCGCCGCCTTGTGTGCAGGATCGAAATGAGGTCCGCCCCGTCGTCGACGACGACCTCTGGCTTGCCGTCAAGCACGTCGTCGAGCGCCCTGTAGTACTCTTTCGTCGACTCGCCGCGGTGCCCGTAGGCCTTGACGCCGTGGCGTTCGACAAGCGCGCGCGCCACGGTGTCGTCCGTGGAGAGGGGGTTGCAGCCGGCGACCCGGACTTCGGCGCCCGCGTCTCGCAGCGCAAGGACAAGGACCGCGGTCTTTGCCTCCAGGTGGAGCGCCATGCCGACGCGGACGCCCTCCAGCGGCTTCAGGCGCGACGAGGCCTTCACGAGCCTTGCAAGCACGGGCATGTGCTCCCGGGCCCATTCGATCTTCAATGCGCCTGCGTCCACGTCGACCTTGCCTCTTGCCATCGCCTCATGCCTCCTTGGAGAGCCCCAAGAGCTCGATTGCCGCCGCCGCGCCATCCTCTGCCACGCGCCGCTCATCGACTCTTGTCGAGCGCCCCTTCTCGACGATGAGCTCGCCGCCGACAATCACGTGAGATACCATGTCCGTGCCGCCCGCAAACACGAGGTTCGAGACGAGGTTTGCGCGGTGGACCGGCGCAAGCGAGGGAGTGAGCCGGTTGATGAGGACGATGTCGGCGAGCTTGCCGACCTCGAGCGAGCCGATCTCGCGGGAGCGGCCGACGGCCGCCGCGCCGCCGCGGGTCGCCATGTCGAACGCCTGCTGGGCCGTCATCACGCGCGCGTCCCAGCGGGTGGCCTTGTGGAGGAGCGCGGCCTGCTTCATCTCCGCGAACATGTTGACGGAGTTGTTCGACGAGACGCCGTCCGTGCCGAGGGCCACGTTCACACCGCGCTCACACATCTCGGGGACCGGGGCCACCCCGCCCGAGGCGAGCTTCATGTTTGACGTGGGGCAGTGGACCGCGGTCACGCCGGCAGCGGCCAGGAGGTCGACCTCTTTCATCGTGAGCCACACGCAGTGGGCGGCCGAGAGCCGCTTGTTGAGGAACCCGATCTTCGCGAGCCACTCGACGGGTCGAAGGCCGGCGGCCTTCTGGTGGTTGTGGACTTCGCTGCGCGTCTCCGAGAGGTGGCTGTGGAGGGGCAGGTCGAGCCGTTCGGCAAGTTCGCGCGCCCCCAAGTACGTCTCCTCGCTGCACACGTACACGCCCTGGGGCGCCACGGCGGGCGTGACCCGCGGGAAGGACCGCGCTCGGGTCGCCCACGCTTCGCAGTTGGAAAGGGGCTTGCCCTTCTGCGTCGTGAACTTCTCGTCGAGCACGGCCCAGCCGAGGAAGGCCCGCACCCCGACCGAGGCGACGCCGCGTGCGACCGCGTCCTCGTCGTAGTAGAGGTCGATGAGGCTCGTCGTCCCGCTGCGCACAGCCTCGAGGGCGCCCAACCTCGCGCCGGCCTCGATGTCCTTCGAGGTGCGCCGCGCGTCGAGGGCAAACGTCTTTTCGAGGAACTGCTCGAGGTTGAGGTCGTCGGCGACCCCGCGCATCGTGTGCATCGCGATGTGGTTGTGGGCGTTCACGAGCCCGGGGACCGCGACGAGGTCGCGCCCGTCGATCGTGACTTCGGCTTTCGAGGCGACCTTGCCGACTTCCTTGATGCGCTCGCCCTCGACAAGGAGGCTGCCGCGGGTGATCGAGCGCGCGTCGTCCTGGGTGACCATGGTGGTGTCGCGGATGAGGATCGACACGGTAAGGCCCCGCTGCCCGCTCCCCAGGAAGGCGGCGCCCTCCTTTCAAGTTGGCGAAAGGGCCCAACGAATTGCCGATAGATCAGGATTTCTCTCACAATTCTGGTGCTTTTCTTAATTTTTTATAATTTTTAGAAAATTGTTCTACATTCTTCCGCTAGTTCTAAATATTTATCCATTGTTCAAGGGGACGTGAAGCTCGCCACGCTCGACGACAGCGACCGGCGCGTCATCGAGGCCCTGCGCGGCAACGGGCGAGCCAGTCTCAAGGAGGTCGCAGCCAAGACGGGGCTGCGGCCCACGACGGTTTTCAACCGCATCCGGCGGCTGACGGAGGACGGCGTCATCGAACGCTTCACCGTGCGCGTGAACCCCGTCTCCATGGGCGAGGACTTCGTGGTCTTCGTGCTCGTTTCGGGCCTGCCGGAGCGCTTTGCCGATGATTGGCTCCTCAAGAACCGCCATGTTGCCGAGGCCTTTGGCGTCACCGGGGAATTCGACTTGCTGTTGAAGCTCCGCTTCTCGGGCAAGCTCGAGTTCAACGACTTCATTCTCGAATTTCGCGAACGTTACAAGCGCTCGATCACGAGGACTGTCTCGATGATCGAAACCGTGACGCTGAAACGCGATTGAGCCAAGGTGGGGTGCCTTGTCGGAGGGGAAAGGGAAAGGGCCCCCGCGCCGCGAGAAACGGCGCGGGGGCCTGAGTACCCGCCGGGGGCAACGGTCATCTTCGCTGAGGCCCATGGCAGCGCCCGAGGGTGGCCCCAATGACGCGCACGGTCGTCCGGCTGATGCTCTCCGGGCCCGTTCAAGAATCGCCCTTTGAGGGGGCGCTTGCACGCGCTCTCGGCACTCGGCCCGCCACCCTGCGGCGGGTCGGCCCGGCCCTTGAGCTGCGCGCGTTACCCGTCGCCGGCGAGACGATGCCTGGGGCGCGCCGAAAGGTACGGTCGGCCGTCGAGCGCGCTGCCAAGGCCGCGGGGACACCCGTTTCGGTTGTGGGTGGGCGAGAAGAGGAGGGCGACATCCCCGACTCGGGCGTGCGCTGGCTTGCCCCGGCGCACGGCGCGTCGGGCTCCGAGGCCGCAACGCCTTGCGCGGGCCGCGACCTCGCGCCGTGCGCCGCCTGCGCGAAGGAAATGGTCGCCGAGGGGCGCCGCCACGGTTACCTGCGGACCGAGTGCG
>JBGPNV010000058.1:0-11141 GCA_041487695.1 Thermoplasmata archaeon
CGCAGCGCGAAAGGCGCCCTCGAGGCCGCCCACCGCGGCGAACTGCTCGCGCACTTGCGCGAGGCGCGGGCCCGCGCGGCGCTCATCCTGTCGGACCCCCACACCCCCGGCGCGGCGGCTGACCGCAGCTACGGCACGGGCTGCCCCGTACGCCTTCTCGATGCCCCGAACAGGAGCCCCATGTACGACTGCCCCGTCGAGTTCTACGAGGCCGTGCGCGACGCCCTTTCGCCCTGACCTACTCGGTGACGCGGAAGGGCAAAGGGAAGAGGTCCTTGAGCTTCGCGCGCACGACCTTCCGGCCGGAGGTGTCGCTGAGGATGACTTCGAGGCCGCCCTTCGAGTCGAACTCGCTAAGGACCTGGCGGCAGGCGCCGCACGGGGGCCACGGCTCCCGCCCGCTGCCCACCACCGCGATTGCCTTGAACCGGCGCGACCCTTTCGCGACCGCGCTGTAGACCGCGACCCGCTCCGCGCACATGCCAAGCGTCGAAGACCCGTTCGACACATTGCAGCCCTTAAACACGCGGCCGTCGGACGCCAGAAGCGCCGCGCCGACCTTGATCTTCTTGGGCTTGTGGAGCGAGTAGGCTCTCGCACGGGCCTTTCGGGCGGCCGAAAGGAGCCTCTTCACCTCGCCGTCGGTCAGCATGCAAAGCTCCCTAGTCGTCGTGGTCGATGTAATACTCGCCCCGCTTGTCCCGTATGAGCGTGATGGCGACGGCCGCGCCGTCGCCGACGGATATGGACGCCTGGCTCGGGTGCTCTGTGATCCGGCCGCACACGTAGGCGTTCTTGACCGGCGTGCGACCCTGCCCGTCGTGGTGGATGAACTTGGCCTTGAAGCCGGCCAGCTGGAGCCCCAGGTCGGTCGCCGCCTTCGTGTTCTTGTTCGAGGCGATGATCACGCGCGGGGCGCGGTACTGCTCCCCCGACTCCGTCCGCGCGACGAAGGTCCCGTCCGGCTCCAGGCGAAGGTCCTCGACCCGCTCCGCCTTGACGCTTGCGCCGAAGCGCTCGGCTTGCGCCCGCCCGCGGTCCACGAGGTCGGCGCCCGGGATTCCCTCGGGGAACCCCAGGTAGTTGTTTACCCTCGACACGTCCGCGATCGTGGATTCCCCCTTGTCGAAAACCACAGTGCGCAGGGCCGCCCTCGAAGTGAAAATCGCGGCAGAAAGGCCCGAAAGGCCCCCGCCGACGATGAGGACATCGAAGTCGTGTTCGCCCATGGGGATGGCGTCAAGCGCCCGGCTGCGACATAACCGTTTGCTGGCGAGCCGCGGGGCTCCCGCTACGCGCGGACGAGGATGGTCGCGCTGTAGGCGAAATACCGTACCCCGACCTCTCGGTCGGACGAGATCCATGGGACGAGCCCATCGGCGTCGGGGATCTGGCGGTCGCTGACAGTGAAGGGCCACGTGGGGCCCCCGGGCCTGGTTGCCTCCCCTTTCAGGACGAGCCGCCCGGTGAGAAACAGGATTCGATGCGCACCGTGAAGGTGACCCCCGCGAGCGCGAAGGATTGGTAGGGCGTGACGCTCCCCGGCCGTTGGGTGCAGTGCGTGAGCGAAACATTGGCGGCGTGGTAGGACTGGTTGTAGACCATAATGATGCTCGATCGCCCCGTCACGTCCTCGACCGGGGGCGTCGCAACGAGCGAGAAGAGGAGCGCCCACACGGCAACGGCGACCACGACGACCGGGCTCACCCACATCGGCAGAGGAAGGCGCATCCTGCGGGCAGGGGGTGCGGCCAACGGAGGGGCTGACGTGGAGGCCAACTTAACGGATCCTAGGGTCGGCGCTCCTGCTTAACCGCGTCTAGAATCGGCGCCCCTTCGGCGGCGGCGCGCCCCACACGGGCAATTCCGCCCCCGAGACCCAACGCTGCTCGTCGCGGCAGAGCCATGCGATCGCCTCCGCCGCGTGCTGGGGGACGGGCCGTTCCTCCCCCTTGGGCGAGGGCGCCCCCCTCTTGGCGTGTGCCAAGGCCGTCTTGAAGGAAACCCACTCGATGTAGCCGGGCGCGATGTTGTTCACCGTGATCCCCTCCTCCTGGAGCGCGAGCGCGAGCTTCTCGGTGAGCAGGCCGCGCGCGGCCTTCCCAAACGTGCCGTCGAAGGGGGGCCCACGCCACGCCTGCGCCCGGAACATCCCGAGCAGGAGGATTCGGCCGAAGGCGCGCTTGCGCATTTGGGGGAGCGCGTACTTCGTGAGGTGCCACACGCTGTTGATCTCGGCGGCCATCGACTTCTCCCACTCGGAGTCTTTGACCTTCTCGATGGCCAGGAATTCCCAAGGCGAGCCGGCGTTGTTCACGAGGATGTCGAGCGAGCCGAACGCCCGGACGGTGCGCTCGACCAGACGCTTGCACGCGGAGGCATCCGTCGTGTCGGCTGGCACCAGGATCGCCTCCGAGCCGAACTCGGCCTCGATCGCGCGCGCCGTTTGCTTGGCGCTTTCGGCGCTCTTTCGGTACGTCCCGAAATTGAGGGCGACCTTGGCGCCGTCGCGCGCGAGCGTGAGGGCCGACGAGCGGCCGATCCCGCTGCCCCCGGCGCCGGTGACGAGCGCCGCGCGCCCCTCAAGCAGTCGGTCGGGCATCGGGGGCCAATCCTCCTTGCGCGGCGGTCCCGCCTACTCCACGAGTTTCTTGAGCAGCTCTCCGGCCTCGTCCTTCGAGAGTTTGCCCGCGGGCCAGTCCCACGCCTTCTCGCCGCCGTAGCGCGGGATGATGTGGAGGTGGTGGTGGAAAACGGTCTGCCACGCCTTCGAGCCCTGCGCGCCGAAGATGTTGTAGTGGGTGGAGAGGCCGCGCTCGACCTTGAGGCAGACGGCGCCCACGGCCCGCGAGTAGGACTCGAGTTCACGGACGCCCGTCAGGCGGTCCGTGTGCTCCTTGGGGATCACGAGTGTGTGGCCGCGGGCGATCGGATTCACGTCGAGGAACGCGAGGTTGTGCTCGTCCTCAAACACCTTGTAGCAGGGGACCTCGCCCCTCGCGATTTTGCAGAAAATGCAGTCCACCTCCAAGGTCAACCCTCCTTCTCGTCGGCCAAGCGCATTTCTTCCTCGGCTACGCCCGAGTCCTTGTTCGCGCGCCTCGCGAGGAGGAAGAGGTAGTCGGAGAGGCGGTTGAGCCAAACCAGGAGGTCGTCGCCCACTCCTGCGCCGGGCGCGGTGTGCGCTTCCCAGGTGGAGCGCTCGGCGCGCCGCGCGATGGCGCGCGCGACCTGCAGCTGGGCGGCACATGCCGTGCCCCTGTACGCGATGAAGTGGCGCAGCTCCGGCAGGGACCCCTCGACTTCGTCGATCCGCTTGTCGAGGCTCTCGACATCCTGCTTCGTGATGCGCCGGACCTTCTTGGCCGATGTGCGGGGCGTAGCGAGGTCTGCTTTGAGGATGAAGAGCTCGTGCTGCAGCTGTTGGAGGGTGCGCCGCATCGCTGTCCGGTCGGCCGCGGCGATGGCGAGGCCGATTGCGGCATCGAGCTCGTCCACGTCGCCAAAGGCGCGGATGATGGGGTTCGTCTTCTTCGCGCGGCTGCCGTCGAAAAGGCCTGTCTCGCCCTTGTCGCCCGTCCCCGTGGCAATTCGTGACATCGCTCGACCGCCTTCAAAGAGCCGCGTCCGGGTGCAAAATCTTTGCGAGCAAAATGGCCCCATCGACAAGGCGGGGGCCCGGTGCGGCAAAGAGGACGTCCGACACGGCGTACACCCGGCGGTCTTTCACGGCCTTCACAACTTGCCAGCCCTCCCGCTCGTAGACCTTTGCCGGGTCTTGCTTGTGTGCGATCGCACCGATCCAGCACAGCACGACGACATCGGGGTTGGCCTTGAAGACCCGCGACGCTTCGAGGTGAACAGACTCCTTGTTCTCCTCGCGGAAGAGCATCGTTCCGCCCGCAGTCCTCACGATGTCAACCATCCAGCTCCTGGCACCGGGGGAGATGAGCGGCCTTGGCCACCACTCCCAGAACACCGACGGCCGGTCGAGACCCTCGACCGCCCTCTCGACCCGGCCGAAGTGCTCCCGCATGCCCGCCACGAGCGCTCGGCCGCGCCGCGGGACGCCCGCGGCCCTTGCGACCTCCTCGATGTTCTCCATCACGTTTTCGATGGACTTGGGGTCCAGCACGATGGCGTCGAGCCCCTGCTCCCGCACGGCGGCCACGCACTTCTCCATTCCCGGAACGGAAAGGCTGGCCAAGATGAGGTCGGGGCGCAGGGCCGCGACCTTCCCCCCGTCGATCTGGAGGTCCATCCCGACCTTCATCTTCGTGCGGGCGTCGGGCGGCCAATCCGAGTCGTCGCACACGCCGACAAGCTGGGGCCCGAGGCCGAGGTAGTAGGCAATCTCCGTGTTCGACGGGGCAAGCGACACGATCCTCGACACGGCGGGACTCTCCTCGTCGGCAAACTCGGCCGGCGGCAGCGCGCGCTCCACGGTCGTCACCCCGTGCCGAATTTCTGCTCTTCCTCAAAGTCGATCCCCCATTGATGGAGCATCCCGGCGTCGGCGAGCGCGTCGTGGATGAGCTGCTCGTATTTGCCGCCTTTCGGGGGCTCGCGAAACGCGCGCACCTCGGCGATCTCGGCCTTGTCAAGGGGTTCCATCTCGCCCATCACCGATTGGAGGAACACGAAGTGCGCCACCGTGACGGGCCCGTCGGAGCGTTGGGACTGCCACCACCACAGCGCCTTCAGTGTCGAGCCCTCGACGTCGAGCCCCGTCTCCTCTTTGAGCTCGCGCTCGGCCGCTTCCTCGACGGTCTCCCCCGCCTCGACGCCCCCGCCCGGGAAAAAAAAGTCCGCGTCGCCCTGCCCGCGCACGAGGACAGCCTGCCTGTAAATGTCGACGGGGACGAGCAGCACGGCCGCGCGAACGCCCTGCCGGTTCGCGACCTGCGCCGGCTTGCCGCGCTTGTCGGGCCTCGTCCACTCGAACCGCCGCTCATGGAAGCGGCCGTGGCGGCGGCGGAGGTCCTCAATCTCCTCAAGGGGGGGCGCGATCGTTCGCACGTCGCGCACGAGGCAGGCCGCGCTAATTCAACCTGGCGGGGCTGGGGGGGTCGGCGCCTTCTTGGCGCCACGCTTATCTCATTTGCCGGGGCTCCCCGAACCCATGGGCGGCGGCCCGAATCTTGCTGCAGCGCTGGAGTTTGTGCACGCTTCCGGCAAGGCCGCCGACCTTGCCATGCTCCGTTTTGTCGAGGGACACGAGCTTACGGACGACGAGCTGGACGCGCTTACCCAAAACCAGAACCCCGACGGCGGCTTCAAGGTTGCCGAGCTCGGGCCCCCGAGCGTCGTGGGCCGCACGGCGGAGATGGTCATCTACCTCACCGCTCTCGGCGGCGGCGACCTCGGCGCGGTGCAAGCCGCGGCGGACTTCCTCATCGAAGGCCAGAGGCCCGACGGTTCCTGGGGCGAGGCCGAGAGCCTTGCGGCGCTCCAACCGCCGGCCCACTTCAAGCCCGGGTGGGCCGATGCGGACGGCTGGGAAACGGCGGCGTGCGTTGTCGCGCTCGCGGGGCTCGGCCTCCCCCTCGATTACCGACACCCCATCGAGTTCTTGCGGGACACGCGGACACGCGTGCGCGGGGAGCGGTACCTGCGCCTTGAGGGCCTCGCGCTCTACGCGGCTTTCCGCCGGATCGAAGGAGCCGACTCGCCTTCGGCCAAGCACATGCGCGTCGAGGTCGACTCCGTGGCGCCCGAGGACCTCGAGGTCTTTGAGCTCAATTGGGGGATCTACGCCTTCGCCCTTGCCGGTGCCGGCTCCAGCGAGCCCCTCATGCAGGCCTTCGGGAAGGCCCTTGCCGCCAGGCAGCGAGGCGACGGCGGCTTCGGCTCGGGCCCGAAGTCCTCCCCGTATGAGACCGCCCTCTCGCTCGGCGCCCTCACGCTCTCGGGCCAGGTCAGCTTGCCAAAGACCGCCCGGACCGGGGCTCACGACCCCGACCCGGCAAACTCCGACCACGGGATCTAAGCCAGGACTTCGCGCGCCATCTGCGCGCCCTTCACCATGTTCTCGAGCTTCGCGTAAGCGACCTCGGGCGAGCGCGTCCGCAGCCCGCAGTCAGGGTTCACGCGGATCCGCCCGGGGTCCTCGAGGATCTCGGCCGCCTTGAGGATCCGGTCGCGCACGAGGCTTGGGGCTTCGACCTTGTCCACATGGATGTCCACGACGCCCAAGCCCACCTGCCGCCGGTCGCCGTACTCGTTGAGGAGGTCGAGGAACCGGTAGCCGTCGCCGGACGCCTCCTTGTTGGCAAACTCCCACTGCCACTCGGAACAGCGCTTCATCTCGAGGGCTTGCGGGTAGAGCAAGGCGTAGTCGGAGAAGCAGATGTGCACCGGGAACGTCGCGTTGAGGCCCTTGGTCGATTCGTTGAAGGACTCGGCGAAGAGCTCCGCCTCGTCGGGCTTCGTCGTGGCCGCCGGCTCGTCGACCTGCACGACCGGGGCGCCTGCCTTAAGGAGCGCCTTGATGTTCGGGCGGACGATCTTCTCCGCGATGTCGAGCGTAAGCTCGCGGCGGGCCTCCGAGAGCTTGTCCTTCGGCGAGAGCTTCCTTCCGCCTCGGCCCGCCTTCTTCAGGTAGAATTCGTTGAAGGACCAGTCCGCGAGCGTGTAGGCGCCGGTGATGGGCACTTTCACGGGTTTCTTCGCGACGCTCTTGATGTACTCGTATTCCTCGAGGTGGTAGGGGCGCAGGAACCCGACCTCCTCCGTCGCGGCCGCCTTGAGGTAGTACTTGTTGTCAAACGATCGGACATGCCCGTAGAAGGTGAAGCCCTTCGAGTTGCGGACCGGGTGCTCATACATCTCGATCCGGTGGACTTCGCCGTCGAAAACGTAGTCAAGGCCGGCCGACTCGAGGTAGCGCACTTGGTGGAGGGAGCCGAGGTCGCGAAGCTCGAGGTCGCGGCGCGGCCCGGGGGCCGCCCGCAGCAGCTCCTCGATGCGCTTGGCCTCCTTCGTGAGCTTGAGGTGCTTGGCCCATTTGGCAAGGTCGGCGAGGTCGGCATCGGCCACTTCGGCGCCTCGCAGCCCCTTGACGAGCCACGCCGGTTTCATGAGCGACCCGATTTCCTGGGTCGGGAAGAGTTCCTTCTTCACAGGGCCTCCCTCCCGAGTGCAAGGGCCTTGCCAAGGGCTTCGACCTTGCGGGCGGCCACCGGCCGGGGGCAAAGCTCCAGTTCGCATGTGGGGGCAAGCGCGAGCCAGTCCGGGTCGAGGGCCTCCTCGGCATGCTTGGCAAGGTCGACAATCTCGGTGGGGCTCTCGACAAGCGAGTTGCGCCCATCGAGGACGCCGAGGACCGCGCCCTTGTCGAAGGCGTGGTCTGTGAGGTCGCGGATGTTCGTCGAGGTGAGGTCGAACCCGATCGCGTCGACCGGGAAGTCGAGGACCGCCGGGAAGATGCGCTTCAGGTTTCCGAAGAATGCGAAGAGGACCGATTCGGCGCGCAGGCCCTTGGTCAGGGTCGTGTAGGCCCGGGCCGCAGCCTCGAGGTCTTCCTCGGGGACTTTCTCATAGACAAGCCACGGCTCGGAAAATTGGACCTGCTTGGCGCCGCGCTCCACGCACCAGCGCGAAGCGCTCTTCACGATTTCGCCGAAAGCCTCGATGCGCTCGGCGCGCGCGGGCGCGCCGGTCTCCTCCTCCGCCGCCCGCGCCAGCGTGTAGGGGCCCGGCAGGATCGCTTTCCAGGGAGCGCCGTCGAGTGCGCGGGTCCGGAAGTAGAGGTGCGAGAGGCCATCGTGCAGCGCGAGCTCGCCGACCACCGTCGGCTTGCGGTAAAAGGTGTTGTTGTCGAACCAGCGCGTGAGCGTGCCGGCCTCGAGGCCCCCCGTACAGGCCTCGACGAGCGGCCGGAAAAGGTCTTGCCAATTGAGTTGGCCGTCCGTGAAGAGCGTGAGTCCGGCATCGCGCTGCAGCGCCACGACGCGGTGGACGTCCTCCGCGCGGATCTCTTCGCACTCTTGGGGCGAGATCCGCTTCCGGTCAAGGCTGCGCGTGGCCTCGACGAGCGCCTCGGACCGGGGCAGCGCCCCCGTAAGGTACGCCTCGAGTTCGCGTGTCACCGTGGGACCTCCGCAAGCCAAACGCGGCGTAATGGCTTGAGGTATTTCACCGTTTCGCGGCGGGAGGGTGCGTTCATTCTCCCACCGGCGTGTTCAATTCCTATGGGAATTCGCGCCACCGCAGAAATTCCTGAAAAGCGCGCGGCGCACCACCCGCCCGCGCGGGGCGCGGCCCCCGCAAGGGCCCCCGCGAGGCAAACCTTGAATTTGGCCGCCCGCGCTTGCCTGCCCCTCAAGCGCGTTGGAGGTCTCCCCATGGCCCAGAACATCCGCAACGTCATCGCGACAGGCAAGAACTACCGCAAGCACATCCTAGAAATGGGCCACCCGATCCCCGAGGCCCCTTCGTTTTTTCTCAAGCCGACCTCCTCGGTGACCGCGGACGGCGCCGTGATTCTCCTGCCGCCCGAGTCGACGCGGGTCGACCACGAGGTCGAGCTTGCCCTTTTCATCGGCACGCGCGGTCACCGGGTCGCCGTGAAGGATGCGCTCAAGCTCGTCGCCGGGTACGGCGTGGCGGTCGACGTCTCCGCGCGTGACATCCAGATTGCCGACATGAAGCAGGGGAACCCCTGGACGGTGTCCAAGGGGTTCGACACCTTCTGCCCCCTCTCGAAGATGAAGCCGGTGGCCGAACTCAAGGTGAACCCCGACGACGCTCGGCTTTGGCTCAACGTGAACGGGAAGAAGCGCCAAGACAACCGGACCTCGGACCAGATCTGGAACTGCTCGGAGCTCGTCTCGCGGATCTCGCGCTTCATGACCCTTGACGCGGGCGATGTAATCCTCACCGGCACGCCCGAGGGCGTGGGGCCGATTGTGGACGGCGACACGGTCGACTGCGCGGTCGACGGGATCGGAAAGCTGCACCTCACGTGCAAGGCGGAGAAAGCCGCGTGACCGTGGGCCGCCCCTTGCCTCCACGTTAGCCCATGAGATTGCGCGCGCTCCAGAAGAGCGGGAAGAATTCGAAGTCGAGCGTGGTGCGCAGGTAGGGCGCGCCCGACGAGCCGCCCGTGCCCGGCCTCGAGCCAATCACACGCAGGACCATGTTGATGTGGATCGAGCGGAGGTTGCGGAAGGCTTCGTCGAACTCCACGAGCGCCTCGACCAGGTCGAAAAGGGCACGCTCCTCCGCGCCGCGGAACGTCCCATCGGTCGCCGCGCGATAGAGGCCCGCCGTTTTTGCCTCCACCGACGCCGCGCGCGCGGGTTCGATCCCGATGGCAAACGGCAACGACGCGGCCGCGGCTTGCTGCTGGGCGGCCACCCACGCCTGGGCCCGGGCTTTCGGCCCACCCTTCGGTTTCACGCGCGTCGGCGGGCCTTGGAATTTTTCCACAGCACCGTAGGCGGCATCGCGCAGCGACCGCGCCGCCAGCGCGCGCGCGATGAGCTTGAGGCCGTTTGCGTCCCCCGTGCTCGCGATCTTCCTCACGAGGCTGTACTCGGCAAGCTTGGGGTCTCGCCCGCGCACGACATCGTCCGCGACGCGCTCCACGAACTTCGAAAGGGCCTCGGGGGCCGCGCCCCGGGACGCTTTCGGCCCCACGAGGTGTCGCAGGTACGCCCCATCGCACCGCAGGCCGGCCGAGAGCTCAAGCGCCCGGAATTGGCATGAATCGTAGCCGGACGAGGGCCGCAGGATGTCTCTAAACACGAGGAAGTCCGTCGGGCTGATCGTCTCGACGATCTCGTACTGGTCACGCAAAGCCCGCGTGATCCTCGAGAGCCGCCGCAGGCCGCGCGTTGCCTCCGGGTACGTCCCGCCCTCGACTCGCGCGATGAGGCCGGTGCGCGCCCGCGTGAGTTCGTCAATCATCACCTTGAACCAGATCTCGTAGGTCTGGTGAATCGCGACGAAGAGGAGCTCGTCGGCGTGCGACTGCCGACCGCGCCCGTAGGGCGTTTGGAGGCCCAGGAGACCCGAGGGCGGGTGCTCGTCCTCCCGCAGGATGTAGTGGTGGTAGAAGGTCGGCGGGTGCCGCTTCCCCTTCCCCTTGGCCACCACGGTGCCCACGGCTCCCTTCCCCCTTTGCGCCCCCCTCTCACCCGTCAAGGGACGGTAAAACATTCCGGTCGGGTGAGCGCAATGGCGAGCGCCAACCGTAATCACGCAACCCTTATGCGGCGCACGCCGGCCTTTCGAGGTCGGGAGAACCCTCGTGGCCCAGCACGAGCCCCACCACTTCGACCGCGCCGAGCCATGGCGCGTGAAAGTCGTGGAGCCAATCCGCCGCACGACGCGCGAAGCGCGTGAGCGGCTGCTCAAGGCCGCCGGCTACAACCTGTTCGCGCTGAAGGCCGAGGACGTGTTCGTCGACCTGCTCACCGACTCCGGCGTGGGGGCGATGTCGGCGAACCAATGGGCCGGGATGATGGTCGGCGACGAGTCCTACGCGGGGGCGCGCAACTTCTACTCCCTGGAGGACAGCGTCCGCGATGTGATGGGGTTTGGCCAGGTCCTGCCTGCCCACCAGGGCCGCGGCGCCGAGCACGTGCTCTGCGCGGCGCTCCTCAAGCGCGGAGACATCGTGCCCTCGAATGCGCTGTTCGACACGACGCGCGCGCACATCGAACACGTGGGGGCGACGGGCGTCGACCTCCTGCTTGAGTCGGCCTACGACACGGAGGACGAACTCCCGTTCAAGGGCAACATCGACCTCAGGGCCCTCGAGGCGCTCCTCAACAGGTCGAAGCCCGGACAGGTGCCGTTGGCCGTGATGACCGTCACCTGCAACATGACGGGGGGCCAACCGGTCTCGATGCAGAACGTCCGGGAGGCCTCGAAGCTCCTTGCCGCCCACGGCGTGCCGCTCATCATCGACGCGGCTCGTTTTGCCGAGAATTCCTGGTTCGTCAAGGAGCGCGAGCCGGGCTACGAGGACCGCCCGATACCCGAAATCGCGCGCGAGCTCTTCGGCTACGCGGCCGGCTGCACGATGTCGGCCAAGAAGGATGGACTTGTGAACATCGGCGGCTTCCTCGCCTTCCGCGACCCCGAGATGTACGAGAAGTGCCTCCCCTTCGGGATCCTCTTCGAAGGCTACG
>JBGPNV010000059.1:0-11006 GCA_041487695.1 Thermoplasmata archaeon
AGCTCGTGGCGAGCCACGGCGTCCCGGTCGCCGTGTGCACACGGTCGAACGAATTCTTCGGCCTCACCGCACCCGTGGGCGAGATGGTGAAGCAGGGCGTCGACATCCGGATCGGCACGGACAACGCCTTCCTCGGGGCCCCCGACATGTTCGAGGAAGTCCGGGCATTTGCCCGCGTCCACAAGGCGAAAGCGGGCCTTACGCCAGCCCAGATTCTCTCGTCCCTCTTCGCCCGAAAAGATATAAATGGAGGACGTGCCATCGCGCCGCTCGAAGCGAGCCGGCCAGACTTCCTCATCATCACTATCCAGACGGAACGGCCGGAGCGTGACTTGATCGCGAAGGCCAAACGCGGCGATGTGGCGGCAATTGTCGGGGCGCGAGGGGGGATCGGCAGGTGGCGAAAGAGCGCGTGAGGTCGAACGCGAGGGTCAAGGAAGTCATGACCTCTGAGGTCATCTCGCTCCCGGTGCCGAACACGCGGCGGGCGGCGCTGAAGCTCTTCGTGAAGTACCCGATCTCGGGGCTGCCGATCGTTCGCGACGACGGCTCGCTCATCGGGATTTTGACGCGCAAGAACATCTTCGACCACCCGAACGAGGAGCAGCTCGCCATGATCATGGTTAGGGCTCCCGTGACGATCCGGGACACGGACTCCGTCGCGGACGCGGCCAAGACGATGCACGAGCGCGCGATCCACCGGCTGCCGGTCCTCAACAAGGACGAGAAGCTCGTGGGGATTGTTTCGCCGATCGACTGCCTCAAGGTGCTGCAGAACCTGAAGACTGGCGAGGTCGTCGAGAACTTCCTCGCGGACCACTGCGTGGCGGTCTCGGAGGAGACGCCGGCCGGCGCGGCCCTTACGATCCTTGAGGCCGGAAACGCCAAGGCGATGCCGGTGGTCAACAAGCGCGGCGAGGTGTCGGGGATGGTCACGGACCGTGACATCTATTCCTTCGCGCTCCAGCAGGACGAGAAGGGCACGGCGCAGGCCGACCTCGGCGAGGGCCAGGCCGAGGGAAAGTGGACGTGGGAGGGGGTCGCGAACATCGCGAGGCTCTATGTCCAGGCGGACAAGCTCAAGATGCCAGCCGACCCGGTCAAGGCGTTCATGGTCAAGGAGCCGATCACGGTCTACGGCAAGTCGACCCTCGAGAAGGCCGCACGGCACATGGTGAAGGGGCGGTTCAACCAGCTGCCGGTCACCTGGCCCACGGGCCAGTTGCGAGGCTTGGTCAACGAACTCGATATACTCCGGTACCTTTGGCAGTAGAGTAGCGCGACCCCGCGCCCGAGCAGACCAGCGGCGGGCGGGACACGCGCGGAAGGCGGGATGGGCGCGTGACGAAGGCGGGCGAGAAGCCAAGGGCGAAGGATGTCCTCAAGCCGCTTGCGGGCGCCGAGCGCTTCCAGGCGGTCGTGGACCTGGCCGCAAGGCGGGGCTTCTTCGCGCCGTCGGCGGAGATTTACGGAGGGCTCGCGGGCTTTTTCGATTACGGGCCGATGGGCGCCGTGATGCTGAGGAAGATCCAGCAGATGTGGATCGACTACTGGACGGTAAACGAGGGGTTCTTCCTCGTCGACACGCCGACGATCGGGCCGGAGGGCGTGTTCAGGGCGTCGGGGCACTTGGAGAAGTTCGCGGACCCGTCCGTTGAATGCAAGAAGTGTCACAAGCTTTTCCGGAAAGACGACGAGGTACGAATCATCGCGAAGGTGCGCGAAACACTCGGGCAACTGCCCTCGGGGGTCACGCTCCGGGACGAATGGTTTTACCAATTTACGCAGGCCTACCTACCGAGGGCCCAGCAGGTCCCGGACGACACTCTTCTCGACAAGATGGTGAAGGGCTATCAGAATCTTCGACTCGAGGACGCCTTGGAGTTGAAGCGAAGCATAACAGGGCTCGTGGGGCGGATGAAGAAGGCCCGAAGCCTTGCCAAGGATCCGGATTTCTACTGCGACCCAGGAGTTTTCCACGACTTTGGAGCGGTCCGCGACCAGAACCTCATGTTCAAGGTTGAGGTTGGGGCGGGAACGAGAAACGTGGGCTACCTCCGCCCCGAGACCGCGCAGGGCATCTTCTGGTCCTTCCCCGCGCTCCTGCGCCACAACCGCGGCCGCGTCCCCTTCGGGGTGGCGCAGATCGGCCTCGGCTACCGCAACGAGATCGCGCCCCGCAACGCGCTCTTCCGCCTGCGCGAGTTCCACATGGCCGAGGTCGAGGTCTTCGTGCACCCCGAAGGCAAGACCTGGCCGCGCTTCAAGGAGGTTGAGGGGACCGAAGCGACGTTCCTTGCAAAGGACGGTGCGATCCACCTTGCGACCTTCGGCGAGATGGTGCGCTCGGGCGTGATCCGCTCGGAGGCCGTCGGCCACTTCGTCGCGTGCGCCTACGAGATCGTGCGCTCCCTCGGGATGCCCGACGAGAAGATGCGCCTTCGCCAGCACATGCCCGACGAGATGGCGCATTACGCCGAGGACTGCTGGGACCTCGAACTTGAGACGTCGCTTGGGTGGATCGAGTGCGCGGGGATTGCCGACCGCGGCGCCTACGACCTCACGCGACACCAGGAGTACTCGGGGGCGGACATGTCGGTCTTCGTCCCCTACGACGAGCCCAAGACGGTCGAGGTCGATGCGCTCGCGCCGGACTTCCGCGCGCTCGGGCCGCGGTTCAAGGGCGAGGCGGCATCCGTCGGCGAGGCGATCAAGGCGGCCCCGCCAAGCGCCGTGCGGCCGGACGGGTCGCTCGTCGTGAAAGCGGCAGGAAAGGAGTTCATGATCGAGGGGGCGCTCTTCAAGCGGCAGAAGCGGACGGAGAAGAAGACCGGCGAGCCGTTCATCCCCCACGTTGTCGAGCCGTCGTTCGGGCTCGACCGGATCTTCTTCGCGCTCATGGACGCGGCGATCGGCCGCGTCGAGAAGGAGGGCGAGCCCTACACGATCCTCGGCCTCTCCCCGAAGGTCGCGCCCACGACCGTGTGCGTCTTCCCCCTGATGCCGAAGGACGGCATCGATGACCTGGCGCTCACGCTCAACCGTGAGCTTGCGGCCGAAGGCCTTGCCCCCTCGTACGACGACGCGGGCTCGATCGGCAAGCGGTACGCGCGCGCCGACGAAGCGGGCGTCCCCTGGTGCATCACGGTCGACTACGACAGCTTGAAGGACCGGGCCGCCACGCTGCGCCACCGGGACACCCAGACGCAAGAGCGGCTACCCCTCGGGGCGATGCTCGCGCGCCTTCGGGCCCTGATGGCTTCGCCCGCCGGAGGTGCCTGACCCATGGGACGAGACTCGGAAGTGGTAAAGATGCTCGAGACCGCGGGGATCCACGAGGGCGACCTCGTCGAGGCGGTCGTGCGCGGACGGACGCTTGCCGGCCTCCTGATGCCTCACAGCGACTTCTCGGACCCGAAGACGCTCGTGCTCAAGCTCGACTCGGGCTACAACGTCGGGATCAAGCTGGACGCCGAGGGCGTGATCCGCCTCAAGGAGCGGCGCGAGGCGAAGCACTACGCCGGCGCGGAGGAGCCCTCGGCGCCCCAGGAGGCGCACGGCCGCGGCTTCCTCGCGCTCATCGGGACGGGCGGCACGATCGCGTCGTACGTGGACTACGAGACCGGCGCCGTCCAGCCCGCCCTCACCTCGCGCGAGCTTGCCACGGCGGTCCCGGAGGTTGCGCAGAAGTACACGTTGAAGCCCATCGCGCTCTTCTCCGAGTTCTCGGAGAACTTGCGCCCCGAGCACTGGGTGAAGATCGCGCAGGAGGTGCGCCGCCAGGTCGAGGAGGGCGCGACGGGGGTCATCATCCCGCACGGTACGGACACGCTCGGCTTCACGGCGGCGGCCCTATCCTTCATGTTGGAGAACCCGCCGGTCCCCGTCGTGGTGGTGGGCTCCCAGCGCTCGTCGGACCGCCCCTCGTCCGACGCCTCCTTCAACCTCCTCTGCGCCGCGCGAGTCGCCGTCTCGGACATCGCCGAGGTCGTCGCTGTCATGCATGACCGCACGGGTGACGAGCGGTGCGCCGTCCACCTCGGCGTCCGCGTGCGCAAGATGCACACTTCCGCGCGCTCGGCGTTCCGCAGCATCAACGCGACGCCGCTCGCCTTCACGGACGGCGAAACGCTCACGGTTGCGCCGGGCGCCTCCTTCCGACAGCGCACGGGGGGCCGGAAGCTCCAGCTGCGCGACAAACTCGCGGAGCCCGTCGCGCTCCTCCACCACCACCCGGGGTTCCCGCCCTCGGTCCTCAAGACCGCGATAGCGGACTGCAAGGGGGTCGTGATCGCGGGGACGGGGCTTGGCCACACCTCGGAGGACATCATCGACGTGATCGAGAAGGCCTGCGCGCGCGGGTACCCCATAGTCATGACCTCGCAGTGCCTCTACGGCCGGACCGGGCTGAACGTCTACTCGACGGGGCGGCGCCTCCTGCAGGCGGGCGTGATCGACGGCGCCGACATGCTGCCGGAGACGGCGTTCGTGAAGCTCATGTGGGCGATCGCGCACGCGGAGCGGCCGCACGATGTGCGCGGGCTCGTCCAGCGCAACCTCGTCGGCGAGCTCTCCGAGCGGCGGACCTTCGAAGGGAGTGGCGAGGATGAGCGCTGAGCCCCGGGGCGCGCCGAAGGGCGCGCGGGCGCAGGACGCAGGCCTCAAGATCGGCCTCGAAATCCACCAGCAGCTATCGACCGCGAAGCTCTTCTGCCGCTGCCCTTCGGAACTCGAGGAGCAGGTGACGGGCACGTTCGTCCGGCGGCTTCGGGCCACGAAGTCCGAAATGGGCGAGGTCGACCAGGCGGCGCTTGCAGAGTCGCAGAAGCACCAGCTGTTCGAGTACCAGATGACGCCCTCGACCTCGTGCCTCGTGGACGCCGACGAGGAGCCCCCGCGCCCGCTGAACGACGAGGCCCTCGATGTGGCGCTCCAGATGGCCCAGCTCTCCTCGATGGACATCGTTGACGAGGTCCACGTCATGCGAAAGATCGTCGTCGACGGGTCGAACACGACGGGCTTCCAGCGCACGGCGCTCGTGGCGGGCGGAGGCGCGCTGCCGATGAAGGATGGGTCGGGCGTGCGCCTCCAGAGCCTTTGCGTCGAGGAAGACAGCGCGCGAGAAATCGAGGAGAAGGGCGGACGCGTGCTCTACCGGCTCGACCGGCTGGGGATCCCGCTCATCGAGATCGCGACGGCCCCGGACATCCGCTCGGGCGAAGAGGCCCGGGAAGTCGCAGCGCGCATCGGATCGCTCCTCAGAGCCACGCGCGCCGTGAAGCGCGGGATCGGGACGATCCGCCAGGACATCAACGTCAGCGTCGACGGCGGCAACCGCGTGGAGCTCAAGGGCGTGCAGGACTTGCGTTCGATGCCCCAGGTCGTCGACGAGGAGGCCGCGAGGCAGCGGCGCCTCAACCGCGTGGCCGAGGTCTTGAGGGAGCGGGGCCTTGACCCCAAGGCGGTCCACATCGAGCCGCACAGTGTCGCGTTCATCTTCGAAAGGACGTCCTCGAAGCTCATCCGGAAGGCGCTCGACACGGGCGGCTCCGTCTGGGGCGTCCGCCTGCCGGGGTTTGCGGGCACGCTTGGCGAATCGCTCTCGGGCACGCCGGGCACCCGAGTCCTTGGCCCCGAGTTCTCCCAGCGAGCCCGCGTGATGGGGCTTGGCGGCACGATCCACAACGAGGAGGGCGACCTCGGCAAGAAGTACGGGTTTACGGAAGCGGAGGTCGCGGCGCTCAGCGAGAAACTCAAGGTTGGCCCCGACGACTGCTTCCTCGTAGCGGCCGGGCACCCCGACGTCCTCGCTCGTGCTTTCAAGTCCGTCATCGAACGCGCGCGCATCGCACCGCTGGGGGCGTCGAGCGAGGTGCGGGCGGTCAACCTCGACGACACGGAGCGGTTCACGACCCGCTTCCTACGCCCGATGCCGGGGGCCGCGAGGATGTACCCCGAGACCGACATCCCGCCGATCCACCTTGCCGGCGAGCGGATGGAACGGGTGCGCGCGCGGCTGCCCGCGATGCCCGAGAAGCAACTCGCAGACCTTGTCCGCCGCTCGGGGATCTCGCCGGCGCTTGGCGAGCAGCTTGCGCAGACCGACAACCTAGACCGCTTCGAGGAGGTCGCGCTTGACGAGACCTCGGGGTCGGCGCCCGACGCGAGCCAGACGATCGCGATCAACTCGGCGGTGGCCCGCCTGATGCTAACGGAACTCGCGGGGGCGGAGGGCGACCCGAAGTTCGATTGGAAGCGCGCGAGAGAGGTCATCGAGACGGTGCGCGACGGCGTGCGGCGTGGTGAGATGGCGAAGGACGCGATAGGGCCCCTCTTTGTGGCCGTCGTGCGCCGCGGCGAGCCGCTCGACCGCGCGCTTGCAGGCGCGCACGGGATGTCGACGGAAGACGCGCGGCGAGCGGTGCACACGCTCGTCCAGGGAAAGGAGGCGCTCGTGCGGGAGAAGGGCGAGGCCGCGCACGGGCCGCTCATGGGGCTCGCGATGAAGGAGCTGAGGGGCAAGGTGGACGGGAAGCTCATCGCGGAGTGGCTGAGGGAGGAGATTGCGCGGCTGCTCGCTTCGGGAGGAAATCCACGGTGAAGGATTCCACGCCGGAGCGGCTGTTATGGTTCTTCATAATTCTGGGTTTTGCGGTGCTTGGCGGGATGGTATGGTCCCTCCTTAACAGGGCGAGGGAACTTTGGCTTGTCCCCGGCGCACTTGCCTGGATGTTCACCCTTGCGGCAATCGCGGCTGTTCTCCAACGCCGGGCCCGAGGCCGCTTGGGGGCGAATGAGCCCTAAGCGGCCAACCCCGCCGCCCGAACCCTGAGAGAATGATATTATAGCGATTACTATCATTGCAACTCTATGAAGTCCAAGTACCAGAGCGTCGCCGTGCGACGAGACACCTTCGAACGGCTCAGGGCGTACAAGTGGGGGGGCGCGACCTTCGACCAAGTCCTCAACAGCCTGATGGACGCGCAGCCCCTCGAGGAGTTCACAAAGAAGGTTTTGCGCGAACACAAGCGCCGCCTTCGGACCTTCAAGGGCCGCGATTGGAGAGATGTGCGCAAGTCGCTGGGTGATGACTGAGTTTGGGAAGTTTCGAAGTCACGCTCGATTACCGGGCCCAGCGGGAACTGCAAGAGTTGCCGGATCACATCCGGCGGCGGGTTTACCTGGTGTTCGAAGAACTGGCGCATGATCCCTATCGCCCGAGGTCCCGATGCGATATCCGGCGCCTTCGGGGTGAGCGGGCCGATTTCGCGGTTCGTGTCGGACACTATCGCGCGTTGTACGAGGTCGCCGGCTCCGTCGTCCGTGTCACGTCCATTGCGCACCGGCGGGTCGCTTATCGCTGATAGCGGGTGAGGCAGAGGGAGAAAAAAGGGGAAAGTCGGCGCGGCGGTTTTTCGCCGCGCCGGAAAAGAGACAAGGTCGGTTCACGCGGGGTGACCAGCTTCCGCCAGGCCCCATCCTCGCCCGAAGACCTTCAGCCACCGATTCGGTAGAGCGTCGTGCCGCACTTCGGGCACTCGCCCTTCGTGGCCGGCTTGCCGTTCTTCATCTTGACCTTCTTCGGGTTCTTCATCTCTCGCTTCGTCTTGCACTTCACGCAGTAGGCTGTCACCATTCTTTGGGTCACCCCGTCGTGCAAATCAAGCGTGAGTGAGATAAAGGCTTCGAGCGTGGCCTGAGCGTGAATTTCCACGGGAAATCGCGGTGGTTTCGGGCGTAGAATCGGGCCAAAAACCGGGCCCCTTCCCTCCGATATTTCCACGCGTGGAAATGAGGGGCTCCGCGGGCACGCTGGCTGAGCGTGAAAGGAGGCCCGTTTTCACGCTCATTTCACGCTCAAAAGGGGGCCCCGGGAATGACCCCCGGGCGTGAGCGTGATTTACGCTCAAGACGGGCCAAAAGACGCCCGTGGACGGCTGGACGGGGCGAGGAGGCCACGTGAGGGCGTCGGGGCGCCGTTTCGCCCTCGCCCACGCGCGTGTCACGGGTACACGCGGCGCATCATCCGCGGGTAGGGCAGGGCCCATTTGATGTGCTCGAGGCCGAGGAAATACATCACGAGGCGGTCGACACCGAGGCCGTAGCCGGCGTGCGGAACGCTCCCGTAGCGGCGCAGGTCCACGTACCACTTGTAGTCGTCTTCCTTGAGGTTCGACTCCTTGATCCGGTCGAGGAGGATCTGGAGCTCCCAAATGCGCTCGCCTCCTCCGATAATCTCGCCGTAGCCCTCGGGCGCGAGCAGGTCGTGGTTCAGCACGCTCTTTGGCCCTGCGGGGTCCGGCCGGTGGTAAAACGCCTTGACTTCCTTCGGGAAGTGCGTGATGAAGAAGGGCTTCTCGAAACCCTCCGTAAGGACCTTCTCTTCTTCGTAGCCGAAGTCGTCGCCCCACTTGAGGTGGAGGCCGCGCTTGTTGGCAAGCTCGAGGGCCTCCTCGTAGCGGACCCGCGGGAAGGGCGGCTCGATGCGCGAGAGCTTCGCGGGGTCGCGCTTCAGCGCCGCGAGGTCCTGCGGGTGCTTCTCGACGATCGTGCGGGCGAGGAACGAGAGCATCTTCTCCTCTTCGGCCATCATGTCGTCGTTCGAGTACCAGGCCGCCTCGACCTCGAAGTGCCAGTACTCCGTGAGGTGGCGCCGCGTCCGCGACTTCTCCGCGCGGAAGGAGGGCTGGAGCGTGTAGACCTTGCCGAGGGAGAAGATCATCGTCTCGAGGTAGAGCTGCGAGGACTGCGTGAGGTAGACCTCGTCGTCGAAGTAGGGCACGCGGAAGAGCGTCGAGCCCCCTTCGGTCTGGCCCGAGACGAAGGTGGGGCAGTGGACTTCCGTGTACCCTTGCCGTTCGTAGAACTCGCGCAGCAGGTCGAGGATCGTCGCGCGCACCTTGAGCGTGGAGGCCATCTCGCGGGAGCGCAGCCACAGGTGGCGGATGTCGAGCAGCGTCTCGTCGGTTTCCTTCCCTGTGATCGGGAAGTTCTCCGCGAAGGCGACGACCCGGAAGGCGGTTGCGCGCACCTCCTTGCCGCCCGGCGCGCGGGCGTCGTCGTGGAGGGTGCCCTCGACCTCGACGGAGGATTCGATGAGGGCCTTTTGGGCGGCCTCGAATTCGGGTTCGGGGACCACGCCTTTCTTGATGGTCACCTGGATGAGGGCAGTGCCGTCTCGCAGAACGCTAAAGACGATCCCGCCCGAGGAGCGCGTGCGGTGGAGCCAGCCGCGGAGGCGCACGCGGGTGCCCGCGGCGGCTTTGAGCGCCACCTCAACCGATGCGTAGCTTTCGGCCGTCATCGCAAACGGAGTTCGGGAGCAACCGCGCGCTAGTTAACCGTTGCGCGGGCGGGCGAGCCCGCGCGATTGAATTCCTGGAGAAAAAAGAGGGCGGGGGTCTCTTTGCCGCCCCCCGGAAAAGGGACTACTTCCGGCCGCGCCGTCCGAGGAGCGCGATCACGCCGACCGAGGCGACCGCCGCAACCGCGAGGGGCGCCTCGAAGCCCGGGAGCCGAGGTCGCGGCGTGGGGGTCGCGGCAGCCGCGGTGCTGTAGTAGGCCTCATAGGTCGGGTCGTGGACGATCCGGTACCCGCCAAAGTGGGGGAACGAGACGGCGTACCAGAACCTCTGGCCCGTGAAGTTGTCCGACCCGTGCAGGCGCAGGTCCTGCGGGCTCGCGTAGGCCGCGCGGATGTTTGCGCTGTTGCCGAAGGCAAACACGGAGAACACGTCGGCCGAGAGGCCGTGCTGCCACGCCACGAGGAGGTGGTCGGCCGGCCGCGCGTGCACGATGGCGTTGTACGCCTGGTTGCCCGTCGAAAGGGTCGTCGTCGTGCCGTCCGCGTGCTCGTCTTGCAGGTCGAAGGTCCCGCGGAAGCCGATCTTCGCGAAACGGTCGTGCGCCCCGATCCGGAGCGTCAGGTTGTCGCCCGCCGGCCCATCGAAGGCCGGGTCGAGCGTGTGGCCCGGCGCATCCTCGACCGTGTAGTCCGAGGTGAAGACCACGCCATAGTGCACGGCCGCCATGCCGAAGTTCGGCGAGAGGCTGTGGGGGTCGACCCTGTGGCCTAGCACCCAAAGGTCCTGGACCTCGCCGATCGTGTACCAGGTCTCGGCCTTCGCCGTGTGGGTGACCGAGTCGACCGTGACCTCGTAGGTCACCGTAAGCTCGGAGAAGCGCATGACCATGAGGGGCAGGATCGCCGACGCCCAGAACGACCCGGTCGAATTGCCGTCGATGACCTTCGCGTAGAGGTTCTTGTAGGACATCCCGAACGTGTAGTGCCCCTCGCCGAGCTTTTGCACGGGCAGCGCGTTCACGATCGGCGGGTAGCTCGAGTTCAGGTAGTCCGTTGCGACCCCGAAGGGCAGCACGTAGTACACCGGCTCGTTGCCGGGGTTCGGGAGGCCCATCCCGCCGCTCACGTTGTACGAGTCGTTGAACGCCATCAGGAACGCGAAGACGGCGCCGAGGAAGACTTCCTTCCCTTCGGGCGAAGAGAAGTGCATGCCGAAGAGCTGGTAGGGCAGCGTGGACTTGTTGCCGTCCTTCTCCCACTCCTTGAAGGCGAGGAGGAACGCTTGCACGGAGCCCGTGTTCACCCAAGAGGCCGAGAACGTCACGTTCGCGCCCTCCGCGGTCGTGTTGTGGATGTCGGCGGTCCAGTACTCTTCCGTGAAGGCGTGGCCGGTCCAGGCCGCCTCGTCGCCCGTGTGCCAGGTTGACGGTGCGCCAAGGGTGGACGACGAGAGCGTGGCCACCGCCGCGATCGACAGCAGTGCCGTTACGATTCCTTTTCGTGCGAGCATGGGGCCCCACTCAAGGGCCATCCCTTGGCTCTAGCTATAAGAACATTCGCGGCTTTTCCCTGGTGCTTGCAAATGGGCGACACTTGAATGGACTTTTCTCCAATTTGGAAAGACCGCGGCGCGGTGAGGGGGGACGCTCCCGTCAGCTCGTGGCCGGCGGGCGAAGGAGCAGCTTGCCCGAGTAGATGTCCG
>JBGPNV010000060.1:0-10985 GCA_041487695.1 Thermoplasmata archaeon
ACCTCGACCGCCTCGAAGAGCACATTGACGAAGCGGACGTCCTGCGGGTCGCCCCTCTCGACGACGGCCGGGCCCGACCGTCCGTAGCGCAGCTGGGCATTTGTCGCGCCCACATCGAAGGTTCCGCTCACCGTCGAGTCCTGCAGGGTGAGGTTCGTCCCCTCGAAGAAAGCGATGTGCCCGCTGCCGTTGACCGCGAGCCGTTCGACGACGAGGTCCGATTCCCAGCCGCGCGTGAGGACGGCCTGGATGCACACGGACGTGTTGATGCCCGAAGCGCGGTTCCCCTTCCCATTCTCGAAGCGCATGCAGGTGACACCCCCTTCGATCGTGAGCCCCGCGAGGCGCACGCGCGTCGAGCCGACCACGGCGATGCCCGTCTCGTTCGACTGGATGAGCGAGTCCTGAAGCGCAATGTCTGAACTGCCGGCAATCTGCACCGAGGGCACGCCGTGCGCGAGCGAACCGTTCTCCAAGGTGACGTTCTGGCTGTCCACGACATGGACGACCGCGGCGCCCCCAAGGTCGACCGTCCGTCCGGCCACATCGAGGAGGAAGAGAAGCGCCCGGCCGTCCACGGTATTGTTCGAGAGGTACTGCCGGTAGTACCACGGTGTCGTGGGCGACGTGACATTCACGGCGAACGAGAAATTGCGCCCGGTGATCTCGTTGTCCCAAAGCGTCTGGTTCGGGCTGTCTTTGAGCTCGATTCCTGTTGCAAGGCCCGCGCCAACGAGGTTCCCGAGGACCTGTTGGGGGTGGATGGCGTCTTCGATGAGGATCCCGAGGTGGAAGTTCACGACCGTGTTTCCACGCAGGGTGTTCGCGGCAAGCGGGCTCTGGTCGTGGATGCCGACCGGGGGCTCCAGCAAGACCAGTGTCCCGTTCGCGTAATTCATCGTGAGGGAATTGTCCTCGATAAGGCACAGGGCGCAGCCCACGATCCGGATGCCCGCCTTGTTGTTGACAGGCACCGTGCCGTTGATCGTGTTCGAGCTCACGCGCAGGCCCCTGACCGAAAGGGCGATGACCCCAGCCGAGCCGAATTCCGTGAGCGTCGAGTTCTCCACGGTGAAGTCCCGGGAGAGCGTGAGGTTCACGGCCGCGCCGCCGCAGACGCGGATGAGCGAGGACCGGATCGTGATGTTCGAGGCGTTGCTCACGAGGACGCACTCCAGCATCTGGGCGAAGGTCACACGCTCGGCCGTCAGGTTTGAACGGCCGTCGAAGGCCTTCAGCGCCGCCACGCCCTGGTTGACCGTCACGTCTCGAAGGAGGATGCCGCCGGAGTCGCCTTGGACGGACACGCCGTAGGCAAGCACGCGCTGGATCAGGGTGTCCGTGACCTGCACCGCGCCCGTGGTGTTCACGCCAACGCCGGTGTCGGGCCGCGTGATCGTCGCGTTCGAAATCGTCGCGTTTCCGGTTCCGTTCACCGTGATCCCGCCCCAAGAGCCCTCGCCCGGCCCGGGGGCAAAGACGACGGGGTTGCCCGATACGCCTCGAACGCCGAGGTCGCCCTCGACGATGATGCGGCCCGCAAAGGGCGCGTACACGGCCACCCCCGCGTCGATTTCGAGGTGGAGGCCCGCAGGGACCTGGAGGTCGCCTTCGAGAGTGTAGGGGGACCCCGAGACCGTCCATACGGTGTCGCTTGAGAGGCTTCCGGTCGCCACGGAGGTGGCCGCCTGCGCCGAGGCGGCAAGCGCGGCGGCCGCGGCGAGACCGAGCCCGGCGAAAACCGCGAGCCGGAGGCTCTGTCTCGACCACCCTGCAACATCAACGGCCAGGCGCTTGGGCCCCCGGCCGAGGGAGCCCCGCACGGGGCATAACCTTTCAGATTTCGTACCCGCACGTCCGGAGCGGGTCACATCATGCCCTGGAGCTTGGCGATCTGCGCTTCAAGCTCGTGGATCCGGTCGACCCTCTTGACCTCGAGGGCCTTGTACTCGGCGGGCTTCAGCTTGCCCGTGATCACGGACATCTGCGCCTGGTTGAGTTCCTGGCGGATGCGCATGATCTCGTCGACGCACCCCTCGTAGGTGGGGGGGACCTCGCCTGGGTGAGTCGTCCCCGTCATGCCACCCTTGAACCTGGGGTCGTGATTTAATCCTTCGCGGGGGGCCCTCGGCGGGGCGGCCGTCGCCGGCCAAGTATGCAGAGTAAGGAGGGGCCTTTGATGAGGCGGGCGGGCCCAAGGGTGGCTGAGGCTTCCCGATTGTCTACCGCTTCCGTAGAGCCGTCCGGCCGCACCCCCCCACGCCCGCCACGTCCGGCCGAAGGGCCGCTGCTCATCCCCGTGCCCGGCGTGGCGCCAACCCACGCCGGCGCAACAGGGCCTGCATGGGTCAAGGCGCCGCCCCCGGCCTACCACCTTGGCGAAGTGGCCCACCTCGTCGAGCCCGTGGAGGTCCACGCGGCTTTGGTTCAGGCACCCTCACCTGCGACGGCCCCCGTGCGCTGCCCCAAGTGCCGCGGGCGGTTCGATTGGACGCTCGAGCGGCCCGCGACCGTGACATGCCCGCACTGCGGCACGAAGGGCATGCTGAAAGGCAGCGCGCTCAAGCCGTGATCGGAAGCCGCGCGCGCTTCACCGTCTCGGCCGTCGGGACCCCGGCCTCGTCCCACCCGCGCAGCTCGTAGTATTTGTCGAGGCATGCCTGCCGGTCCCCCTCGCTTACGAACGACACCGCGCCCTTCGCCTTCCCCGAGGGGAGTGGGTCGTTCATCAGGCGCCACGAAAGCGTGTCGTCCTTTCTCCCAACGCCCTCGCGCACATTGAACGCGCGCGTGAGGTCCCAAATCGCATGGCCCCGTTCAACGAGTTCGTCCTGCGTCTTGCCGAAGCCCGTAATCGAGTTGTACAATTTGACGGTCCGCGCCTCGCCGGTGTAGTCGGTCGCAAACGCGCAGAGGATGAGCGAGTCGCGCACGGCGAGCCAGTCCTGGCCGCGCACGAGGTCGGGCACGACCGGCAGGGCCGATTCGAGCGGCGCCTTCTTCGAGACGAACTCGTCGCGCATGTGCGACGCGCCGATGTCGCCCGTGGCGTAGGCGAGGCCCGCGCCGAGCTTCCCGCGAGGGTCCCACGCCGGCAGCTCGAGTCCCTTGCCGTGCACGGCCCACTTCCAGGACTCGCCGCCGAGGATGTCGGCGGCTCGGCGCACGCCTTCGGCCAGCGTGTCGCCAAGCCCCTTGCGGTTGGCAATCGCCGGGATGAGCTTTTCGGGGACCGTTCGGTCGCCGAACGCGTACTTCTCGGGGATGAGCCCCCGCTGCGAGCACTCGATGGCGAAACTGATCACTGCGCCTGTTGAAATCGTGTCCATGCCGAGCGCGTTGCAAAGCTCGTTGCTGTCCATGATCGACTCGCGGTCCGCGATCCCCAGGTTCGAGCCGAGGAGCGCGATCGTCTCGTATTCGGGGCGCTCCGAGCGCTTCTCGCCGCGCGGCGCCCCATCCGCGCGCCCCTCGCACGCGATGACGCAGGGCGCGCAGCAGGCGGAGCCTTCCATTTTGTACTGCGCGTGGAATTTCTCCCCGTGGATTTCGCCGGCCTGCTCGAACTCGGCGGCCTGGTAGTTGCGCGTGGGGAGGCGGTCGATCTTCGAGGAGTAGGTCGGTGTCTGCGAAGTGCCGTAGACGAGGAAGGTGTCACCCTTCTTGCGGTCTTCCTTCACCGTCTGGATCGCGCCGATCGTGTCGGCCTTGAGCGCGTCCTGATCGTGCGGGACAAACGGGAGCGTGCCTTCGACGACGACGGCTTTGAGGCGCTTGGACCCCATCACGGCGCCCGAGCCGCCGCGGCCCGCCGCCCTGCGGAAGCGCGTGATCGGCGAGGCGATCCGCACGAGGTGCTCGCCGGCCGGGCCGATGGAGACCACCTCGGCCTTGGGCCCCGCGCTTTTCTTAAGGTCCCGCTCGGTCTCGTGGGTCGTCTTGCCCCAAAGCCCCGAGGCGTCCTTGACCTCGACCGAGTCGCCCTTGATGTGTACATAGCCGGGCTTTTCCGCGGCGCCTTCGAAGATGATGAGGTCGTAGCCCGCGCGCTTCACCGCGTGGCCGATGTCGCCGCCGATGTAGGAGTCGAGGAAGATCCCCGTGAGCGGCGACTTCGTGATGACGGCCATCCGGCCGGCGCTCGAAATGCCCGTGCCCTGGAACGGCCCCGTGCTGAAGATCAGCTTGT
This sequence comes from Thermoplasmata archaeon, assembly GCA_041487695.1. Taxonomy (GTDB): domain Archaea; phylum Thermoplasmatota; class DTKX01; order DTKX01; family DATEUP01; genus DATEUP01. Next base: position 4,190 of record JBGPNV010000060.1, read on the forward strand.
TCTCGGGGGCGAGCGGGTCCACCCCCGGCTCGAGTTCCTTGGCCAAGTAATAGGCGCCGAGTCCCTTCGCCCCGACCCAGAGTTCGTGGAGTTCGTCGGGGACGGGCTCGGTCCGGGCGCTGCCCCCGGAGAGGTCGACGCGCAGGAGTCGGTTGGCCCGCCCCTTCTCGACCCGCGCTCCCATCTCGCCCACTTCACCTTGCGAAGCCTCGTCCTCCAAATCAAGGTACCCCTCGGTCCGCGGGCCCCCCCCCCAAGTTCGCTAGCCTTGACCGGACACGACGACGGCGGCCCATCCGGGGCGAACGGCTCGAGAAAACCCTCACGTAGTTGAATGTAAACTTTGTAGTGTGAAGCTCGCGATGGCCACCGACGCGATGGTCAAGCTGACCAAGGCCGGGGCCACGGAACCGGTTTCCAAGGCCCACGAGATGATCCTCGCTCCGGCGGTCCAACGCGAGGCAATCGAACAAGGGAAGGCCGGGGGTCACGGTGACGCCCTGCTCATCGAACAGAATGTGAGGGGCGGCCGCGTGGCCCTCCGAGGAGGGAGGCGCCTCGCGCAAGCCGAGGTGCTCGTTGCCAGCATGCGCCTTTCTCCCGGGGAAGAGGACGCCCTGCGCCTCTACCTCACCGCCCGCGCGGATGTCGTGGTCAGCGACGACTTCGACTTCCTCCGGAAGCTGCGCTCCCTCCAGGTCCCCATGCTGACGCCTGCGGCGCTCCTCGTTGACATGGTGCAGGAAAAAGCCCTCACGAAAGACGCCGGCCTGCGCCTCCTGCAACAACTTGCACCCCACATCGCCGACGAAGAATACTTTGTGGCCAGGACCGCGATGGAGGCGAGCTGATTGGACACCGTCAAGAGCGTGCGCCTTCCGTCCCAGATCGTCCATAAGGTGAAAGACCGGGCCCGCCGGGAGCGCATCGACGAATCGACCGCGATTCGCCAGCTGCTCGCCTTCGGCGGCGAGATGCATGCCGTCGACCTTTACAGGAGGGGGAAGGTCAGCCTTGGTGAAGCCGCGCGCCTGGCCGGCTCGACCACCAGGGACATGCTCGAGATTCTCCTGCGCCATGGCGTGAAGGGGAACGTGACGATGGAAATGCAGCTCGAAGCCCAGGCGACCATGCGCCGGCTGAGGGGCGAACGGCCAATGACTCCACCCGTACCGTGACACCCGTTACGCGCGGGTACCCGTCGGCAGCGTCCTGCCCCTGCTCGTGGCCCCCAGCGCCGTCAATCGAGTTTCATGAACACGCTCTTGACCCGCGTGTACCCGTAGATCGCGTCCTGCCCCTGCTCGTGGCCCACGCCCGACATCTTGTAGCCGCCAAAGGGCGACTGCGGGAACGTGACGGGGTATTCGTTCACGGCGACCATGCCCGCCTGTAGCTTCGAAGCGACGCGGTGCGCGCGCCCGAGGCCCTTCGTCCAAATGCCTGAGTAGAGCCCGAACTCCGAGTCGTTTGCGATCTCGAGCGCCTCCTTCTCGTCCTTGAACGTGAACGTGGTGAGCACCGGTCCGAAGATTTCCTCGCGGGCGATCGTCGCGCCCCGCGGCACCTGCGTGAAAATCGTGGGCGCAAGGTAGTTGCCCTTCGCAAGCGCGGGGTCCTTCGGCTCGTGGCCGCCGGTAAGGATCTTAGCTTCGTGCCTCCCCTTCTCAATGTACTGTTCGACGGTCGCCCGGTGCTCCCTGGAAACGAGCGGTCCCATCCGCGTCGCCTTGTCGAGGCCGGGGCCGATCGCGAGCTTCTCTGTTTCGGCCTTCAGGGTCGAGAGGAACGTCGGGGCGATGGTCTCGTGCAGGAGCAGCCGCGACCCCGCCCAGCACATCTGGCCCGCATTCAGGAAGATCCCGTTGATGACGCCCTTGATCGCCGCCGCCACATCCGCGTCTTCGAACACGATGTTGGGCGACTTGCCGCCGAGCTCGAGGGTCGCCGGCACGACTTTCGCCGCCGCGGCGGCTGCCACCTGAAGGCCTGTGGTCACGGAGCCCGTGAAGGCGAGCGCCGCGACACGCGGGTCCTTGATCAGTGCATCGCCGGCCGACGAGCCCGACCCGGTGATGACGTTGAAGGTGCCCGCTGGCAGGCCCGAGGCCAGCGCGGCCTCGGCCATCGCGAGCGAGGAGAGCGGCGTGAGCGAAGCGGGCTTGAGGACCGCCGTGTTGCCGGCTGCCAGTGCGGGCGCGAGGCTCCTCATCGCGAGCTGGAACGGGTAGTTCCAGGGCGCCACGTGCGCCGTCACGCCGAGCGGCTCGCGCAGCGTGTAATTGAATCGCGCCCCCGGCACCGGGATCGTCGCGCCCTCGATCTTGTCGGAGAGGCCAGCGTAATACTCGAGCGTCTGCACCGCGAAGGCGATATCCGCGCGCGCCTCGCGAAGCGGCTTCCCTTGGTTCCGCGTCTCAATTTCCGCGATCGCGTCGCGCCTTGCGCCAAGTTCGGCCGCCCATTTGAAGAGCGCCTTGCCGCGCTCCGCGGGCCCAAGCTGGCCCCAGGCGCCATCGAAGGCCGTGCGCGCCGCGTCGACGGCCTTGCGCACATCCTCGCGCGTCGCGGCCGCCGCGTGCGCGATAACCTCGTTCGTCGAGGGGTCGCGGACTTCCGTCTCGCGTCCGTCGGATGAAGGCTCCCACGCGTTGCCGATGAAGAGCTTGTGCCGCTTGTCCTCAACCTGCTGCATGAGACCGCCGGCGGCCTCAGCGCGAAAGCGGGTTATGGTTGTTTCCTGCCGCCCGGCCGAAGGCACATGGGGGTCACGACCTCACAATGCTCCAGCTCACGCCGTCCGACAGCGGCAGGATGTTCGACTTGAGGCGCTGGTTCGAGAAGATCTGCTTCTGGAAGTATTTGATCGCCTCCGTGTCGTCGTCGACTTCTTCGGCGAACACCTTCCCTTGCCAGAACATGTTGTCTGCGCAGATCAGCGTCCCCTTGTGCGAGAGGCGCAACGCTTCCCGCAGGTAGTCGGAGTACTCCGACTTCTCCGCGTCGATGAAGATGAAGTCGAACGCCTTGTCCGGCAACCCTGGCAAGATGTCGAGCGCTTTCCCGTGGTGCACCTTGACCTTCTTGTCCACATTGGCCTTTCGGAAGTTGTCCGTGGCCACCTGCACGTGCCCGAGGTCCATCTCGATGCACTCGAGCACCCCGTCGGGGGGCAGCGCGCGGGCAAGCCAGATCGCGCTGTAGCCCGAGCACATGCCGATCTCGAGCGCGCGCTTGGCCCCTGAGACCTGGATCAGCATCCCGAGCGCGCGGCCCTCTTCGGGGTTGATGTTCGGCAGCCCCATCTGGCGGCAGTACTTCCGGATCGAGAGCTGGAGGTCGTCCTCGTCCTTCGCGAGTTTGTTCACGTAGTCGTTCGCCTGCACGACGCCGATCGCGTGGCCCTCGCCGTAGAGGTCCGGCCCGCCACCCTTCTTCGCCAAGGGCCCCTCCCTCCCCCCTTTCAGTAGAATTCTTCCAGCGCCTTCGTGAGGTCGACATTCGAGATGTCGTGCCGCATCAGCGGCCCCGCGACAAGCGCCGGGTGCATCCCCTCGTAGGTCGGGCGGCTCTCTTCGTAGAAAACCCCGATGGCGAGCCGCTCGTGGTCCATCGCGCGCACCATCGCCGCCGCGCGGTCGGCCGGGTTGTGGGCCTCGTCTTCCAGCTTGTAGGTCTTCTCCTTGAAGAAGTCGTACGTGTTGACCTTGTTGAAGGTCACGCAGGGCTGGTACACATCGATAAGCGCGAACCCGTTGTGCTTGAAGGCCCTCGCAAACACCGCCTTCATGTGCTTCACATCGCCCGCAAACGCCCTCGCCACGAAGGTCGCGCCGCCGACGATCCCGAGCGCCATCGGGTTCACGGGGACCTCGACATTGCCCATGGGCGTCGACTTCGACTTGTACCCGAGGTCCGACGTGGGGGAGGTCTGCCCAGTCGTGAGCCCGTAGGTCTGGTTGTTGTGCACAATCACGGACATCCGCATGTTGCGGCGCATCGCGTGCATCAGGTGCCCCATCCCAATGCCGTAGCCGTCGCCGTCGCCCGAGATCACGATGAGGTTCATCTCGTGGTTGGCCATCCGCGCGCCCTGGGCCACCGGCAGGGACCGGCCGTGCAGCGTGTGGAAGCCGTAGCACTTGATCCAGTGCGGCAGCTTCGACGAGCAACCGATCCCCGAAATCACGAGCGTGTTGTGGGGTTCAAAGCCCGCCTCCGCGACGGCGGCCTTGAGCCCGTTCAGGATCGCAAAGTCCCCGCAGCCGGGGCACCAGTCGGGCTTCAGCACCGTCGTGAGCTCCTTCGCCGTTGCGGGCATCAGAGGACCTCCTCGACTTTCGAGAAGAGCCATTCGGGGGAAAAGGGGCGCCCGTCCCAGCGGCGGAAGGCGTGCGCAGGTCGCAGCCCCGTGTTCTGCGCAAGGACCGCTTCGAACTGCCCCGTGTAGTTCGCCTCCACGACGGCCCACTTTTTGCAGGCCTTGAGCTTCCTTGCCGCATCCTCGGTGGGGAACGGGTGGAGGTAGACGAAGTGGAGCATGTTCACTTTCAGGTTGTTGCGCTCGAAGTCCTTGAAGGTCTCCTGCACCGTGCCCTTCGTCGACCCAAAACAGACGAGCGTGAGGTCGGCGTCCTTCGGACCGTACAGCCTGGGGCCCGGGATCTCCCTCGCCACGACCTCGAGCTTGTGCATCCGCTTCGACATCATCTTCGTGCGGTTGTCCGCGGCCTCGACGATCTCTCCCGTCTCATCGTGCTCGTCGGTCGCCGCCACGAACATCCCGCCGCGCATCCCCGGGAGCGTGCGCGGCGACACGCCGTCCTCCGTGAAGCGGAACCGCTTGAACCAGTCGCCGCCGTCTACCTTGAAGAGCTCCTGGGCTTCGGCTTCCGCGATCAGCTTGCCGCGGTCCACCTTGAGGTCCTGCCACCGGAAGGGCTCGTAGCTGCGCATCCCCTCCGCGATGTACTTGTCTGAAAGCACGATGACGGGCATCTGGTAGCGCTCGGCGAAGTTGAACGCGTTGAAGGTCTCGAAGAAGAGCTCCTCCTGGTCGCCCGGCGCGATGACGATGCGCGGGAATTCGCCTTGGCTCGCGTGGATCACGAATTGCAAGTCGCCCTGGTCGGTCCAGGTCGGCATGCCGGTCGAGGGGCCCGGCCGCTGCACCTCGACGACCACGAGCGGGACCTCGGTCATCCCCGCCATTCCGAGCGCCTCCACCATGAGCGAGAACCCGCCGCCGGAGGTCCCCACCATCGCGCGTGCACCCGCGAAGTTCGCGCCGATCGCGAAGTTGATCGCCGCAATCTCGTCCTCGACCTGCTTCGAGACCATGTTGTAGTTGCGCTCCTGGGCCGCGAAGAAGTGGAGCATCGACGAGGCCGGGGTCATCGGGTACTGCGCGTGGAACTTCACGCCCGCGCGGAGCGCGCCCAGGCACACCGCGTCGTTTCCGGCGAGCACAATTCTGCGGGGTGCGCCGGGGACCGGCCTCACGTGGGCCGGCCGGAGCGCCGAGAAGTTCTGGCCGATGTGCTCGTAACCCGCCTTCGCGGCCGCCGCGTTTTGGTCGGCTATTTCCTTCTTTTTTGCGAACTGGTCGCGGATCGCCGACTCGAGGAAGTCGAAGGGGAAGTCGCACATCGAAAGCGCGGCCCCGAGGGAGACCGTGTTCATCATGATCTTGCCGCCCGCCTTCTCCGCCAGCGCCTCGAGCGGCACGCCGGCCACGTGCACGTCCGTGCGTTTCACGAGGTCGGGCTTCAACTGCACCTTTTGCGCGTCGTAGATGATCGCGCCGCCCGGCGTGAGCTCCTGCCAGTGCAGGGCGATCGTTTCCTCGTTGAGCGCAAGCAGGACCTGGATCTTGTCCCAATGGCTGTACACGGGCTCCGGCGCGGCGCAGATCTGGTACGTGTTGTGGCCGCCGCGGATGAGCGAGGGGAACTCCGAGTAGGTGTGGACATGGAGGCCGCCGCGCGAGAAGGCCTTGGCAAGGGTCGCGCCCGCCGTCTGGATGCCGTAGCCGGCCTCTCCGCCAATCTTGACGGAGACACGGTTTTCGGCCACGGGTTGAGGCGCCTCCCCAAGTGCTCCGCGCAAGGTGGCCCGGTAATTAAAGAGGGAGCCCCATCTTCGCAGGGGTGTGGGGGCCGCAATCCGCGCTCACTCCGGCGGGGGGCCTCGCGCGCCGCCGGCCAGCTGGTCGATGACGGCCTTTGCATGGGCCTCCTTGCGCGCCTTCGCGCGGCTCGAGAGGAGGAGGACGACGAGGCCTACGCCGCCAATGAGCGTGAAGAGCCCGATGAGGATCGGCGTAATGTCCGAGGGCGCCTCGGCCACCTTGCCCATCTCGAAGGTATAGGTGAGGTCCTGCCCCAGTTCGTTTCCTACTCGGTCGCGGAGCCTCGAGCCCAGCGTCAGCGTGACCGGCCCGCGCTTGCCGGCCTCCTGCGCGCTCACAAGCAGCGTCGTGTTGTCCGCGCTCCAAACGAGGTCGACGGGGAAGTCCGCCGTGACGGTGAGGTGCACGGAGGCCGAGGCGGCGTCGATCGGTTCGCTGAACACGACCGCAGCCGCTTCATCCGGGGGGATCGATGCGCCAGCTGCCGGGGCCGAAACGACCGTCGGGCGCACCGTGTCATAGGTGACGTTCGCGTGCGCGAGCTTTGTCGCGCCGAGCGCATCCGTCACGCGCGCTTCGATGACCGAATCGCCAACGGGGAGCACCACCGAGAAGTTGTACCGGCCTTCGCCGTTCCCGAGGGCCGTCCAGCCGCCGGGGGCGAGC